>NZ_JAMYVA010000019.1:0-91632 GCF_040323505.1 Mesorhizobium sp. M0040 | reverse complement strand
CATCACAGCCATCATGCGAAAGCTCATCATCCTCGCAAACGCACTACTCAGGGACAATCGGACCTGGACACCATCTCTCCCTTGACCAACACGGATACTCTAGTCGAGCGGCTTGATCTTGCCGAGCGGGATGAAGCCGAGCGAGGCCTTGCCCCTGACGATCTTCAGCGGCATCGACGGCTGGTTGCCGAGCAGCGCCAGTCCGGCAAAGCCGGTTTGGATCTCTTTCTTCTGCTCGGGGATGGCGGTGGCGAGGATTGCCGCCACGGCCTTCGGATCATTGAGCCTGATCGTCAGGTCGGCATTTATGAGACCGTCGTCATCGACCGACAGCGGTCCGGAAACGGTGATGCGCGCAGTTCCGGACGACAGATCGAGCTCGTGGATTTCGGCCGCCTGGCCGCGCAGGCTCTTCGGATTTGCCTTGATCAGCGTCACGCCGTTCTTCAGCGTCACGTCGCCGCTGCCGTCGAGCGGCGGCAAGACGCGCCCGTCGATGGCCGCCGCGTCGATTTCGAGATCGGTGAAATTGCCGGTATAGTCGATGTCCGGGCCGTTTGGGCGCAATTGTCCGGTGGCGGTTCCGGCGCTGAACAGCGAGACGGGATCGGTGTCGTCTGCCGGATCGGTCTGGCCGGACAGGCCTTCTGCCTGCAGCGAGAGGCGTCTCGGCAGCGGCCAGGACAGCTTCATGTCGGCCCGCAGATCATCCCAGTCGATCCAGAGCGGGGTCATGCCGGGAACAGAGGTCCTGAGCGGCCCCCTGAGCTCGGCGGCAGGCGACAAAAGCCGGGTGATCTGCGTGGCGGCGTTGATCTTGCCTGTCGATGCCGCGACGTTGCGGCTGTCGTCCTCGTAAGCCAGGCTATCGCAGGAAAGGGTGAAGCTGAAGGGATAGCCGCTGATCGCGAGATTGGCGCAGTCGGCCCTGATGCCTTTGTCGTCGAGATCGGCGACCGCCTTGTCGGTCGCGCTCTCGACCAGGTCCGCCAGGTAGAACCAGCCCGCGCTGTAGATGCCGAACAGCACGAGAATGAAAGCGGCAAGCCACAACAGGCGGCGACGTTGGCTGGGCGGCGGGCGCTCGTCACTTGACGTCATGCTGCGGCTTTCGTTAACGCGGGTGGCACGGGCGGGCTGTCGCTTGCGGCAACAACAGGTAGACGGACTGAAACACCACCGGTGGGTGGTTCGTCACAATCAGGCTTGGCGATATGGGCGATTTTTGGGTTTTTGGCTACGGCTCACTGATCTGGCGACCGGGATTCGCGCATGTCGAGACGCGGCGCGCCCGCCTGCATGGCTACCGCCGTTCGCTGTGCGTCTATTCTTTCGTGCATCGCGGCACGCGCGAACGGCCGGGCCTGGTGCTCGGCCTCGACCGCGGCGGCTCCTGCATCGGGCTCGCGTTCCGGGTTCCAGGCGAGCTGCGCAACGAGGTCATTACCTATCTGCGCGAACGCGAGCTGGTCACCAACGTCTATCTCGAACGTGTGCTCAGCGTTCGCCTCGACAAGGGTAAAACGGATGGGGGCGAGACGGTCGACGCCGTCGCCTATGTCGTGGACCGCAGCCATGAGCAATATGCCGGTGCGCTCGACGCAGCCGAGGCGGCGGCCGTCGTCCGCGGCGCCGTCGGCCAGTCGGGGAGGAATGAGGATTACGTGCTCAGCACGCTGGAGCACCTCGAAGCACTGGGTATAAGCGACCACTGGCTGGAAGACGTGACAAGACGGGTCGCGACGTAGCTTCGGTGTCGTGAGCGGGCTACATCCTGAAAATCTGTTTTCCAAGATCGGCGCGATCCAGGCTGTTTGCCACGGCAAGCTTGAACTCGGTCAGCGGGTGGAGACCGCCGACAGGAACGTGGAAGCCGGGCTGGCCGAAGGTGTCGATAATCTCGCGTAGCACAGGCCGGTCGGCTTCGGCCAGCGGCGAAAAGAAATAGCGATAGATATTCGCCCTGATCTCGACGCCGCTCAGCAAGACATCGAAATTGTGCAGCTCGAAGCGCTCGGCACTCATGCCGCCATTGATCACCATCTGCCCGCCGAGCGCCAGGGTGCGGATCAATTCGCCGCTGACAGGTCCGCCGACATTGTCGATAATCCCGTTCAATCCGGCGCCACCGGTGATATCCATCACCGCTTCCCGGATACTTGTCTTCAAGTCCGAAAGGTCAAGAATGGCGCCGACGCCAAGCGTCTTCAGGTCGAAGCTTTGGTGCGAGCGCCGCACAAGCGCGATGACGTTGATGCCGCGTCGTTGGGCGAACTGCATCACCATTGTCGAAATCGACGAATAGCCGGCCGTGACAGCCAGCCACTGGCCAGGCCGCACACGGGAATCCACCAGCAGATCCCACGCGGTAATGGGGTTCACCATCTGCCCGGCGCGTTCGACCGGATAGCCGGCAGGCAACGGGATCAGCCATTCGGCGGGAATCGCCGCGTACTCGGCCCAACTGCCATAATAGCTGAATGCGACAAGCGTGCCCGGTTCCAGCAAAACGTCCGCGCCAACGGCTTCGACGATGCCGGCGCCATGGTTTCCCGCGATCTGCCGGGGAAAATGCGGCTTCTTCGGTTCGGGATAGAGGTTCTGGATAAACAGGAAGTCGCCCGGATTGATCGAGGCCGAGACCATCCTGACCAGCACTTCGCCGTCGCCGATCCGCGGCATCGGCAGGTCGTCCACATAGAGCACGTCGCGCGGCGAGCCGATGGCGTCAAATACAATTGCTTTCATTCCGGTCTCCACAACAAACGATCCGGGGCAAACAGTCCGGGCTTGGCCAGACCGTGCCGAGATTTGCGTCGGCGCCGCGGAACCTATGGCCGGCCGGCAAAGGTCTGAATTGGCAGATTTGACAATCTATGTGCTAAACTTGCCAGATTGTTTCCTCAGAGGGTACTGGTTTGGAAATTCGGGACAGCGTCTTGAAGTCCGACGCGGCGCGGCGGGTCGCGGTTTTGTGAAGCGCCGGCGGGCTGGAAAAGAGGCTATGCGTTTGACGTTGCCACGGTGCGACATAGGTTAGCTCGGTCGGCGGCTCCCACCCGCCCCAGCATGAATCACCATGGAGATCAGCCTTGCAGAAACGTCGTCTCGGTCGCACCGACCTATCCATCGCGCCATTGGTTCTGGGCGGCAATGTGTTCGGCTGGACCGCCGATGAGAAAACCTCGTTCGACCTGCTCGACCGCTTTGTCGACGCTGGCCTCAACGCCATCGACACGGCCGATTCCTATTCGCGCTGGATTCCCGGCCACGAGGGCGGCGAATCCGAAACCATTATCGGCAAATGGATGAAAAGCCGCGGCAACCGCGACAAGGTTGTCGTTATCACCAAGGTCGGTTCGGATATGGGGCAGGGCAAGAGGGATCTGTCCGCCGCCTACATCGAAAAGGCCATCGACGCCACGCTGAAGCGGCTGCAGGTCGATACAATCGATCTCTATCTGTCGCACTGGCCTGATCCGGCCACTCCCTATGAGGAAACGCTCGGCGCCTACCAGAAACTGCTCGACAACGGCAAAATCCGTTATGCCGGCGCTTCCAACCTCGACGCCGCCCAGTTGCGGGCCGCACTCGACGTAGCAAGCCTGCGCGGCCTGCCGCGCTACGAGGTGCTGCAGCCGGAATACAACCTTTACGACCGCTCGTCCTTCGATGGTCCGCTGCGCGATCTGTGCGCGGCCGAGGACATCGGCGTCATCACCTATTTCAGCCTCGCCAAGGGGTTTCTGAGCGGCAAGTACCGCAGCGAGGCCGACCTCGGCAAAAGCCCGCGCGGTGGCGGTGTGAAAGGCTATCTCAACACCCGCGGCATGCGCATTCTCTCAGCGCTCGATGCCGTTTCAGCCAGACATTCGGCCAAGCCAGCGGAAGTGGCGCTTGCCTGGGTCATGGCACGGCCCGGCGTCACCGCTCCGATCGCCAGCGCGACGACGCTCGACCAGCTCGACAGCCTGGTGCGTGCCGCGTCGTTGCAGCTCAGCCCGGACGATATCGCCGAGCTCGACAAGGCCAGCGCATAGCCGCGCACGATCGTTCAAGACCGGCGCCGCTGCCTTGCCCTACCGTCCCTGCATCGTCGCAGGATGCAGGGACGCCGCATGGCCGGACAGGGTCTTCTCGATCAGCAGCTATGGCAGCAATTGCTGGCGCTTGTGCTGGCATCGGCCATCGTTATGGGCAGCCCGGGGCCGGCGACGATAAGCGTCACCGCGATCGGCGCCGCATTCGGCCTGCGCGATTCGCTCCGTTATGCCTCGGGAATCGTTGTCGGGACGGTCCTCGTGCTTTTGGTGGTGGCGACGGGCATCATGGCCGTTCTCACCGCGCTGCCGAAGCTCGCAGCGCTGTTGGCGGTCGCGTCAGCAGCCTACATCCTCTATCTGGCGTTCAAGATAGCGACGGCGCCGCCACTGGCGGCACGCATTGGTGGGGCGGCGCTTCCCACTTTCCTGGGCGGGTTCCTTCTGGCCGTTGCCAATCCGAAAGCCTATGTGGCGATTGCCGCCGTGTTTGCCGGCGCGTCTTCCGGCACCGGCGGTCTTGCTATTTCAGCCAAGCTGGCGGTCCTCGCGTTGATGATTGTTGCCATTCATCTCTTGTGGCTTCTCGCCGGCGCGGCTTTTGCACGTTTGTTGCGCAAACCCTTGGCGTCGCGGATCATCAATCTGGTGTTTGCCGTGACGCTGGTTGCGACGGCCGCGCTGGCTGCCCTGCCATAAGTCTTTGTGGCATCTGAGGCCGTTGTTTCAGCCTTTCAATTCAGGTTTCGCATCCAGCTCACCAAGCCGTTTCATTGCCGTCGGCGGCATCGGCGGCGGGTTCGGCGTCTGCGCCGCCTCGACGAGAAGCTGGTCGCAGGCGGCCTCCGTCTCGCCGATCAGCCGTTGCATAAATTCGTCCTTGCCGAGGCCGGGCGGGATCGGTGGCAGGAAGCGCGCCTTGATCGTGCCGGGATAGCGCAGGAACTTGCGGCGCGGCCAATAGAGGCCGGCGACGTGAGCGACCGGCACCACCGGAATGCCAAGTTGCGCGTAGAGTTCGACGATGCCGTATTTGTAGACCGGTTCGTCGCCCGGCGCCCGGCGGGTGCCCTCGGGATAGATGATCAGCTGGCGCGGATTGCGCGCCAATTCCTGTTTGGTCGCGGCGATCACCGTCTTCAATGCCTTCGAGCGGCTGCCGCGGTCGACAGGAATCATCCGCATCTTCAAAATGTACCAGCCGAAGAACGGGATCCAGGTCAGCTCCCGTTTCAATATGTAAACGGGATCGTCGAGATACGGCAGGAAAGCGATCGTGTCCCAGAAGGACTGGTGCTTCGGCGCAAGGATGAAGGAGCCTTCAGGCAGGTTTTCCTGGCCGGTGATCTCACTTCTGGTGCCGGCGATCTTGTCGTAGAGCCACATGCTGGTGCGCGACCAGAATTTCGGCACGAACCAGGCGCGATGGCGTGGCGACAGGAAATAATACGGGGTCCAGAGGATCATCTGGACGATCAAATTGAGGTAGAAGGCGAGATTGAACGCCAGCGAGCGGAAATACAGCATACAGCATGTGCCCGGTGAGGAGGTGTGCGTTGGTTACACCAAGCGCCGGCAAAAAGGAAACGCTGCGACGCGGGCGATCGGTTCCGGTTTTGCGATGGGCCGTCTTCGTCACGTTTGCCACGCCGCCTGCAGCAGGCGCTGTCTCAGGCGCGGGGCGGCGAAGTCGAGGAATGCGCGCAGCTTCACCGGCAGTAGCCCCTGGCCGGCATGGACGAGGCTCACCGGCCATGGGTCTGGCTCAAACTCTTGCAGCACCGGGCGCAGCGTACCCGACCGAACCGCGGCGGCGATCTGGTAGGAAAGCAGCCTCGTCACGCCGACGCCGGCAATCGCTGCATCGATTGCTGCCTCAGCGGTGTTGACCCGTAGCCTGGAGCGGACCGGCACGGCGAATTCGGCCTTGCCGGTGGCGAAGGTCCAACTGGCAGCGGTGAGCCCTTCAAAGGTGATGGCACTGTGCGCCGCAAGCTCTTGCGGCGTTTTCGGCGTGCCGTGCTCGGCGAGATAGGCCGGGCTCGCGCAAACGACGCGGCGGATTGAACCCAGGCGGGTGGCGATCAGGCTCGAATCGGCAAGCTCGCCGATGCGGATGGCGAGGTCGATGTGCTCTTCGACCAACTGGGTTATCCGGTCGGCGAGTGTCAGCCGCACACCTACCTCAGGATAGACGGAGAGGAAGCTGGTGACGACCGGCAGCACATGCAGGCGGCCGAAGACGATCGGCGCAGTGATGATCAGTTCGCCGGTCGGGGCATTGTATTCGCCGGCGGCTATTCGCTCGGCCTCGCCGACCTCATCGAGAATGCGACGACAGGCGGCGAGATAGGCGTGGCCTGCATCGGTCAGCGACAGCTGCCGCGCCGAGCGGTTCAACAGCCGTGTCTTCAGGTGCTTTTCCAGGTCCGAAACCTTGCGGCTGACCGTCGTCAGCGGAATGCCGAAGCGGCGCCCGGCAGCCGAGAGGCTGCCTGTCTCTGCCGCGGCAACGAAAAGCGACATGGACTGGAGGCGATCCATAGCTCTCCCGAAAAGTTGCCCTCCCGAAAAACGGAAGGATAGATTGCAGATATGGCATCTGCATCTCGAAGATGGAAGGACCTATTTCCTGACTAGCAATGCAGCGCAGCTCGGCGCTTGAGGAGGCTTCCATGAACGCTCACACCAGCGATGTTGCTTTCACCCCGACGGTGAAGGCGATTCAGGCGCGCAAGGGCTCGCGCCAGGCCTATGCCCGTGTCGAGGAGCGTGGCGGCTGGCAGGCGGCAATCACGCCCGATCTCGCCGCCTTCATCGAGGCGCAGACCAGCGTCTTTCTGTCGACCGCCAATGCGGACGGGCAGCCTTACATCCAGCATCGCGGCGGGCCTGCCGGTTTCCTCAAGGTGCTCGACGAACGGACGATCGGCTTTGCCGATTTTTCCGGCAACAGGCAGTTCATCACCCAGGGCAACCTCAGCGACAACCCACAGGCTTTCCTATTCCTGATCGATTATGCGCACCGGCAGCGCATCAAGATCTGGGGCAAAGCGCAAGTCGTCGAGGGCGATGCCGAGCTGACGGCAAAGCTGATGCCGCAAGACTATAAGGCGCGACCCGAGCAGGTCATCCTGTTTACGGTTTCGGCTTGGGATTCAAATTGCTCGCAGCACATCCCGCAGCGTTTCGAAGCGGCCGACGTGGCGGCGGCGCTGGGCGAACGCGACAAGCGCATCGAACGGCTCGAACAGGAGATCGCACGCTTGCGATCAGATGCAGCAGCCAGGGAATAAGAGCTAGGGAATAAAAGTGCCGGTGCCGTTCAGTTTCCGCCCGCGGCGTCGGCCAGCGTGACGCCGTTGGGCGATTGCTTCACCGGCATGATGCCGCGCGCCAGCGCCAGCAGGTATTTGTTATATTCGGTGAACAGCACGCGCAGCGCTTCTGGCTTGGTCAGCCAGCCGCCATTCTCGAGGTTGGTGTTGACCACCGGATAGGGTTCGAGCCTGGCGCCGTGCAGCAGCCGGCCCATTTCCAGCAGGCTGCGCGGCATGTGATAATTGTTGGTGACGAGAATGACCGTGCCGTAGGCATGGTCCTCGACCCATTTGGCACTTTCCTCGGCATTGCCGATCGTGTCGAGCGCGGCGCGGTCGATGTCGACGCAGCAGGAAAACAGCCTCTTGTCGCCGCCGGTCGCGGCCTGAAGCTGGCGGCGGCTGGCGGAGGGATGGACGCCGCTGATCAGCAGCCGCTCGCCCTTGCCTAACGAAAGCAGGCCCATCGCAGCGTCGAGGCGCGACTGGCCGCCGGTCAGCACGATGATAGCGTCGGCCCTTGCCGGATTGGCGGGCGTAGTCAGGCGGCTGACGGTATTGGCGAACCAGCCGAAGCCGGCGACAAACAGCGCCATAAAGGCGAGCAGAAGGAGAGCCGAGATGCGCAAGGAGCGGGCTGCCAGCAGCCGCCCATGTTTGGCGAACTGACCCGGCTTGGCAAATTCATCAGGCTCGGCGAATACAGGCGGGCGCGCAACCAGCACTGGCATGCATCCAGCGGTATCGGTCGAGTCCCGAACGTCCATCATGAAATGGTTAATCCCGAAATACGGCCTTTGGTAGGAAAAAAATGCAATTTTCGTGACGATGCGTTTTCATCCGTGATCGATCTTTCCTTTAGCCGGCGTCCGGCTGGCGAATGTCGATGTCGCTGAGATAGGTAACCACGGTGAAATGGGAGGTTGCCGCCGTCAGCGCGCCGATCACCAGCACCATGACAGCGACCCCGAGATAACCCGCCGAGCCGATGGCGAAATTGCCGAACAGGGCGGTCGCCTGGTCGGCCTGCGGCGTTGCCATGTTGCGTGACGACCACCAGGAGAAGACGATGAAGACCAGGATCGCCGCGCCGCCGCCTGCCGCGGCGCCCTTCATGCCGGTGACCAGAAAATGCCGGCGGAATTCGCGCGCGATGAAGCGCGCCTCGGCGCCGACAAAATGCAGCACCTCGATGATGTGACCATTGCCGGCCATGGCGCCGCGCGTTGCGAACACAACGGTCAGTACCGTCGCCGACAGCATCAGCGCCAGCACTGCGACACCGATTGTTACCGTGGTGCGGGCCATGGCAACCAGCCGGTCGACCCAGGTGCGATGATCGTCGAGCGAGGCACTCGGCAGCTTCGGCGTGATCGCCGCGCGCAGTGCGGCGAAATCGGGCGGACTATTCTCGTCGATGGTGATGATGATCAAGCGCGGCACCGGCAGCTCATCGATGTTCAGGCCCGAGCCCAGCCAAGGCTCGAGCAGCCGGGCCGTCGCTTCGCGGTCGACGATCCGGGCGCTTTTCACGCCAGGGTATTCGCCGGCGATCTGCGAGGCCAGCGCAAGTGCGGCCTCCATGTCGAGGCCGTCGACCGGCTTGATCTGGATGGTCGCCTCGCGCGAGATCTGGTTCTCCCAGACGGAGGCGGTGTCACGCACCAGCGTGACTGCGCCAAACGTCAGACAGGACAGAAACGTCATGATGGCGATGACCAGCACCAGCGCCCGGCCGGCGATGTTCTGCGCCGGCACGATCGGCGCCATTTTGCGCTGGACGCGGGGCTTTGCCGCCGCGGCGTCGTGACCCTCGAAATGTTCGACGGAGAGCTCAGTCATAGATGTCCAGCCTTCCGCCGGCCAGGATCATTCGCCGTGCGTCGACCTGTTCCATCAGGCCGAGGTCGTGTGTGGCGATCACCACGGCGGTGCCCAGCCGGTTGAGCTCGATGAACAACCGCAGCAAGCGTCGTGCCAGCGGCGGGTCGACATTGCCGGTCGGCTCGTCGGCGAGGAGGATCTCGGGCTGCTCGATCAACGCCCGGGCGATGGCGGCGCGCTGCTTCTCGCCGCCAGACAGCACCGGCGGCAGCACATGCATGCGCTCGCCGAGGCCGACCCATTTCAGCAGCTCGGTGACGTCGGTGCGATAGGTCGCCTCCTCGCGGCCGCGCACGCGCAGCGGCAAGGCCACGTTCTCGTAGGTAGTCATATGGTCGAGCAGGCGAAAATCCTGGAACACCACGCCGATGCGACGTCTCAGATGCGGCAACTCGGTACGCGAGATGCGCGAGCGATCCTTGCCGAAAATGGTGATCAGGCCGCGCGTCGGCTTCAGCGACATGAACAAAAGCCGCAGCAACGTCGTCTTGCCGGCGCCTGAAGGTCCGCTCAGGAACTGAAAGGAGCGCTCCGGAATGTGCAAGGAGATGTCGCGGAGAATCTCCGGACCCATGCCATAGCGGAGGCCGACATTTTCGAAGCGGATCACTTTCGACGACCTGAAATTCTCGGCGGCAAGATGCCAGCCCCTTCTGTGGAAAGACCATCGGCCGGCATGGTTAACCGACGGTTAATTTGGGGGCTTTTCGAGCGAGTCACAGGGGTTCCGGTGGGGAAGCGTTAACCATTTCCGTTTACCCAAAAGAAACGAACAGCGAACAGGTGCGGTAGTGTTGGGCCATGATGGCTGAGGATCGAACCGCGCGCCCGGTTTCCGGCGAAATCATGACCGATCCGGCCGCCGAGCCGGAACGCATCATGCGCGACGTGACCGCCGAGGTCATCGATGCCGACTATGAGGTGCTGCCCCGCCATTTTACACGTCCAGACTTTGCGCCGCCGCCTGCGCGCATGATTTCCATGCCTTCGATCGAAGGCATGGACATGTTGCGCAAGCCCGAAACCGCCGTCGAACGGCCGTTGTGGGTGCATGGTGGGCCGATCTTCTGGATTGTCGGCGTCGGTGCCGCCTTTGCCGCCTTCTGGATTTCGGGCGGCCATGCGCTGGTTCGTTAGAGCGGCGCCAGAAAATCGACAGGTCACCAGATAAACGATCCGTGACGCGCTGCGGACACCCGACCGTTCGCGGGCGTCCTGCGAAAGATTTGGCCTTGCCAGCCGGCTCGACATGCCTAGAAACAGATTGAAGACCGTTTCGGTCGGCTTCGCCTACAAGGCGATCATTTCTGGAAGGGCAGCCAATGCCAGTTGTGCGCGGCAAGGACATCGAAGTCCTGTTTTCGGCGTCCGCCATCGCGCGGCGGAACCTGGAACTTGCCAAGGAGATCGCCGGGCACGACTACCACGACCTTCTGGTAATCTCGGTGCTGAAGGGATCGTTCATCTTCGCCGCCGATCTTATCCGTGCCATGCACGATGTCGGCCTGTCGCCGGAGGTCGAGTTCATCTTCATCTCCAGCTATGGCGCCGGCACGACCAGCGGTGAGGTGAGGGTGCTGCGCGACATCGACAACGAGGTCGCCGGCCGCGATGTGCTTTTGATCGATGACATTCTGGAATCCGGCAAGACGCTGAGTTTCACCCGCGACCTCATGCTGTCGCGCGGCGCGAGGAGCTGTGCCATCGCCGTGCTGCTCGACAAGCGCATGCGCCGCCAGACCACGCTCAACGCCGACTATGTCGGCTTCGACTGCCCCGATTATTTCGTCGTCGGTTATGGCATGGACGTCGCCCACGCGTTTCGGGAATTGCCCTTCGTCGGCATCGTCAAGGGCGACGCTTGAGGCCTTTTGATAATTCTACTCCGGCGGCCACCTGCCGGTGCTCTCCGACTCGAACGTCCGCTCCGCTCCGGTTCTCGAAAACCACGCCATCTGACTCGCCGGAGCGAATTCTGAAAAGGCCTCATCGACCTTCAGCGCCTTCAGGAAACATCAACTTTTCCCCGCCAAATATCCTACCCATGGCAAAGCTCCTGATCGTCGAGGACGATGAATCCGTCCGCACTCTCGCCGCTCGTGCGCTCGAGCGCGCCGGGCATAATGTCACAGTTGCCGCCGACGGCGCACATGGCCTTTCTCTGATCCGGACGGCGCAAGGGAGCTACGACCTTGTGCTGTCCGACATCCGCATGCCGGAGATGGACGGCATCGAGATGGCCAAGGCGGCAGCGGCGCTGTTCCCGGCGATGAAGATCATGCTGATGACCGGCTATGCCGACCAGCGCGAGCGCGCCGAGGAATTGGACGGCATTATTCTCGACGTCGTGCAAAAGCCGTTCACGCTGGCTGAAATCCGCGCCCGCGTCGAACAGGCGCTCGCCTGCGTCGCCTAAGCCCAAGGCCGACCGCCTTCAGGCGGGGTCGCAGGTCGCCGCAATAGCTGGCGCGCCGCTCCGGCGCCGGCTGGCATTGAGGGCAAACAGGCCGGCGCCGATGATGAGGGCTGCGCCTGCCGCCGTCGCTGGTCGCGGCACTTCGGCAAAGAACAGAAAACCCCATAGCGGCGACCAGATGATACCGGTGTATTCGAAGGTGGCGACGCTGTTGGCGGGCGCCAGCCGGTAGGCCTGCGACAACAGGATCATGCCGGCCGAGGCAACGAAGCCGCATGCCCCCATCTTGAGGAGATCCGGCGTCGCCGGCCAGACCCATGGCCGGACGAGGAATTCGAGACTCGGATGCACGGCGTGGTCAATGCCTGCCAGCCAAAACAATGCCGCCGCCAAGGCGGCGCCGACCAGATAGGCGCCGTTCTGATAGAAAGCCATGACAGTCGAGGATTCGGTGTCGCCGATCTTGCGTGCCATCAGCTGCGAGAAACCGTAGAGCAGAGCCGAACCTAGCGACAGCAGCGCTGCCCAGTCGAACAAGCCGGCGCCCGGGCGCACCATCACCAGCACGCCGAGCATGCCGACCAGGACGGTGGCGAGCGCCTGCCAGGACACGCGTTCGCCGAGATAGGGGCCGGCCAACGCCATGATGAACAGCGGCGCCATGAAATAGAGCGCCACCGCATCAGCCAGCGGCAGGGCGGCGATTGCCAGGTAGTAGGCCGTGTAGGAGGTGAACTGGATGAAGGCGCGCATCGTCAGCATGCCGAACCGCTTCGACAGGATCGCCTGCAATCCGACATCGGCGTGGACAAGGAAAACCAGGATCGGCAGGGCGACGATCGAGCGGATCGCCATCACCTCGGTGACCGGATAGTGGCTCGACACCGCCTTGACCAGCGGGTCCTGCAGCGAAAAGACCAGCACGCCGAGACAGAGGCTGAGGATGCCGAGCACAAGCCGATTCTGCATAGGCGCTCCTGTCTCCCGCGTGCGCGGCCGAAAGCAGGCCTGCATCCGGGTAAAAAGAACCCGCCACCGTTTCGGGCAGCGGGTACGAGTGAGGACTTTTGATTGGTCCGCAGCCGATTTCGCGGCCGCATATCCAATGGGTGAGGCGACTATCGTCCGCCGTTTGACATGTTGCAAACGAATTGGAATGATGCCAGCAATCAGATTTTCTTATGGCGGGCACATGCGACCCAATCTCGACAGCGACCTGTTGCGCACCTTCGTGGCGGTCGCCGACACCGGCAATTTCACCAAAGCGGCGGAGCGGGCCGGCCGCACCCAGTCGGCGGTCTCGATGCAGATGAAGAGGCTCGAAGGCATGATCGGCGACAGCCTGTTCGAGCGCGGGTCGCGCGGTGTAGCGTTGACGCAGCGCGGCGGCGAACTCATCGCCAACGCCAGGCGCATCGTTTCACTGCTCGACGAGACGGCGGCATCGATGGTCGCGGCGCCGCTTGGCGGGCCGGTGCGCATCGGTATCCCGGAGGAATATGGCCACGCGATCCTGTCGCGGGCACTCGGCGCCTTTGCCAAGCGCCATCCTCAGGTCGACATCACCGTCCGCTACGCGCATTCCGGTGCGCAGATCGCGGCGCTCGCCGCCGGCGAGCTCGATCTGGCGGTGGTGTTCGAATGGCAGGATCTGTCAGGCGGTGAGGTGCTGATGCATGACCCGACCGTATGGGTGACGTCGGAGCTGCATCACATGCATGAGGAGCGGCCGGTGCCGATCGCGCTCTACAACCGTGCCGGCTGGTGCAAGGATTTCGCGATAAAGTCGCTGGAACAGCGCGATCTTGCCTATCGTGTCGCCTACACCAGCGATACCAATGGCGGCCTGCGGCTCGCCGTCACCTCCGGGCTGGCGATCGCGCCGATCTCGCGCAGCAACATCCCGGCCGGCTGCCGCGAGCTTACGGCCGCCGACGGGTTCGGCGACATCGATTCCTCGAACGTGGTGCTGCGGCGCAATCCGAACGCTTCCGGCGAGGCCATCGACGGCATGGAAGAGGCGATCCGCGAGGCGTTCACCAACCGTTAAAACGTGCCGCTCAGTCCGGCGGTGGCGGCCTCCACGGACCGCACGGCGATCTTCCGAATATTGGGGGGCAGCCTTACTTCAGCTCCAGCAACCGCTCCAGATAGCTGCGCTCGATATCGGGGCTGAGTGCGTTGCCGAGCCGCTTGCGGATCGCTTCGAGGATCTGGCGGGCACGCTGCACATCGATCTCGTCGGGCACTCTCACCGAACTTCCGTCATCGGGACCCTCGCTGGTGCGGGGCCGCCCGAGCGGGTCACGGTCGGCATTCTGCTGGCGTCCGCCCTGCCCGTTGCCGCCCTGGTCGCCTTGCATCGCCTGCAGTTGCTTCATCATGTCCTTGGCGCCCCTGCGCAAGGCTTCCAATGCGCGGCCCTGGTGACCGACGGCCTGATCGCCTTCGCCCTCGCCGAGCGCCTGTTCGGCATTGCCCATGGATTTGCCGGCCTCGCCAAACCCCTCATTGGGGTCGAGGCCCATGCCTTCGAGGCTCTTCCTCAATTGATCGAGCTCGCCCTGCAGCTTGCCCTGGCCTTCCTGCAATTGCTTCAGCGCATCAGCAAATTCCTGCGGCGTCATCGGCTTCGGCCGGCCGAGCGGATCGCGGTCGTCACCCGGGCCGGGTTTGCCCTCTTCGCCCATCGGGCCTGGCTCACCGTTCTCGCCGAGCTGCTCGTCGCGGTTCTGCCCGCGCTGTTGCTGGCCGCGCTGCATCTGGTCCATACGGAAAGTGTCGTTCATCATCTCCTGCTGGCGCCGCATGATCTCGCCCAGCTTGTCCATCTGCTGGCGCATCTCGCTGTCTTGCTGGCCGCCTTGCTGCTGGCGGCCTGCCTGCAGATTGTTCATCATGTCCTGCAACTCGGACAGCAATTGCTGCGCCTGGTCGCGATTGCCGGATTTCGCCAGGTTCTCGATCTGGTCCATCATGCGGTCGATGTCGCTCTGGCGCAGTTCCTGACCGTTCTGCTGCATCTGTGGCGCATTCGGATTCTGCTGCGCCCGCGCCGCGAATTCCTGCAGGAACTGGTTCATCGCCTCGCGCAGTTCCTTCATCGCCTTCTCGATCTCTTGGTCGCTGGCGCCGTTCTTGATCGCATCCTGCAGCGCCTGCTGCGCCTGGCGCAGCCGCTTCTCGGCCGCCGACAGATTGCCTTCCTCGATGCCGAGCGCGATCTCCCAGAGGTAAGCGACCTCGTCGCGCAACTGGTCGTCGCTGTCGGCCATCTTCAGCCGGGTGCGGGCGCTCATGATGGCGAGGTAGTGCGCCATGTTGTCGAACGTGTCTTCCGGCCTGAGCGTGATTGCATCCATCAGGTCGAGCACGCGGTCCTTGGCATAGGCGTCGAGCGCCAGTATGCGGCGTTGCTCGACCACAGCCCGCGCCAACGGGTTGGAGAATGGCCGCTCCGGCATCACCAGCGTCTTGGTTTCGCTGGTCGCCGTGTGTCCGGCACCGTCGGTGGCGACAAGCGACAGCTTGACGTTGCCACCTGCCCAGACATGGTCGGTCAGATCCTTCGTCGTCTTAGCGGCATTGGCCCTGCCGCCGCGGCGCGGCAACGTCAGCGGCATTTCCGGCGGGCCATAGAGCGGATGCGCGTTGGGCACCTGCGGATCGGCCAATGCGAAAACCGCCTTGGCGGAGGCCGCGCCATAGTCGTCGTCGATCTGGTAGTTGAGTTCGAAGGCGCCGTTGACGGCGCGCTTCGGCTCGCCGACAAAGCGGATCTGCGGCGGCTTGTCGGGAATTATGGCGAAGGCCCAGCGGCCGAGCTCGCCGTCGCTGGACTGCAGCGTCAGCGTGCCGTCGGCCGTTAACTTGCCGCTGAACTGGCGCACGGTGGAAGGCGTTGCAGGACTTGCCTCAGTCTTGGCGGCTTGCGGCCCGGTCGGATCGATGGCGCGGGTGTTGCCGCCGGTATCGGCGTAGCTCAGCGTTTCCTCGCCCGAACCGCCGGTGACGCGCAGCGACACATCGCTGCCCTCCGGAACCGTGAAGGTCGGCAGCGCTTGAGTGGCGTTGTTGGCCAGGACCGGGGCGTTCAGGAATACCGGCGGCCTGCCGGTATAGGCCGGCGGCGTCACCCAGGCATCAATGCGCGGCGGCACGACGTCGCGGGCGGCACGGGCAACAAAACCGTCGCTCAGCCTGCCGCCCGATGGCCCGAAGGAGAAGGCAAAGGCAGTGACCAACAAAAGCGCGGCAACGGCGCGCAGCGCCCACGGGTCGCGTTCCGGCACGCGTGTGCGCGGCACGTCGCCGCCAAGCTCGCCCAGCCGGTCCGCCATGCGCCGCTGATGCTCGCGCCACAGGGCTTGCGAAAAAATGCTTTCCTTGCCGCTCGGGCGATCGGTCTGGACCTGCACCGGGCTGTGCAGCAATCGGTTGGCCGCCTCGATGCGGCGGTCGACCTCGGCACTGGATGGCGTGCGGAAGAAACGCAGTGGATAGAGTGCGGCAAGCGCTACGACGCCGAATGCCGTGATAAGACCGATCCGCGCCAGATCGGGCAAAAATGGGAACAGGCCGAGCCACGAAATGCTGAGGAACAGGCTGGCGACGATGATCAGTGGCAGCAGCAATGGCCAGCCGCGTTCGACGATTATCGAGACCTGCGTCCCCAGCCGGCTCAAGGCAAGGCGCCTGGCCAGACTGCGATCGCTGGTGAAAATGGGTCGTTGTGTCATCGGCCCTTCCTGGCCGGGCGGGATAGCCCAGGCCTCACGAGTCTATCGCATGGGCCCGAAAAGTCGATTTTCGGGAAGCACGATGCGAAGACCTAAAATCTTAGCGCGTACTTCGTGCGTCCAAGCGGATGCACATCGCCCTAAGGATACCAACAAACACGGCGAAGGCGAGGCGGTTCCCCAAAACGTGAACAATAATGCCCCGGATATTGTCAGAATTTCGCCGGATTGGCGTTTGCGCCGCAGACCAGTACGGCAACGCGCTCGCCTGCAGCCGGTGCGTAGCGGCCGGACAGGAGCGCCGCGAAGGCGGCCGCACCGCCCGGCTCGGAGATGATTCGCACGCGGTCCCACAGCGCCGCCTGGGCGGCGATAATGTCGTCGTCGCCGACCAGGATCGAGCGCTCGACGAATGCCTCGGCGATAGGATACATCATTTCGCCGACACGCTTTGGCGCGAGCGAATCGGCGGCGATGCCCTCAGCCGGCGCGTCGACGGGTCGGCCCGCCTCGAAGGCGCGATGAAGCGTCGGCGCACCCTCCGGCTCGACCGCGATTATCCTGATGCGGCCGGAAAACCAGGCAGCGATGCCGCCGATCAGCCCGCCGCCGCCGACGGCGACCAGCAGGGTGTCGAGCTTCGGCAGGTCGGCCTCGATCTCGAGGCCGAGCGTGCCTTGCCCGACCAGCGTCTCCTCCTGGTTGAAGGCGTGGATCTGCAGCGCGCCGGATTTTTCGGCGAAGCTCTCGCTGGCGGCCAGCGCCTCGGCATAACGGGCGCCGCCGACGATCAGCTCGGCGCCGTAGCCGCGGATGCGGTCCAGCTTGGCCTGCGGGCTCACTTCGGGAACAAAGATGGTCGCCTTGTGGCCGAGCCGCATGGCGGCATAGGCGACGGCGGCACCGTGGTTGCCGCCCGATGCGGCGACGACGCCGGCCGCAGGAACCGGCCGTTCGAGGAGATTGGTGAACGCACCACGCGCCTTGAACGAGCCGGAATGCTGCAAGCACTCAAGCTTCAGGTCGACAGGCAGAGGCGGGCGGCCGAAATCGGCCATGTCGACGCGTTGCACCGGCGTGTGGCGCACGAAGGGCCGGATGCGGGGTTCTATCGCCGCAATGCGCTCGCGTGTGATCGTGTGGCCGTGCAGCATGCTTTCACTCCCAGAGTTGACATTCAGAGTTGACATTACTTAGTAACTTGGCAAAGTGCCTAAATGCAAGAGGTCGACGTTTTCAAAGCGATTGCCAACGAGCGCAGGCTCCAGATCCTCGATTGGCTCAAGGACCCGCGCGCGCATTTTCCGCCGCAGACGGACGGCGATCTGGTCGAGGACGGCGTCTGCGCGCTGCTGATCGCGGAAAAGCTGGGGATCACCCAGGCAACGCTCAGCGAGCATATGCGCGTGCTCACCCAGGCAGGGCTTTTGCGCAGCAAGCGCATCAAGCAGTGGATATTCTATCGCCGGAATGAGGACAGAATCGCCGAGACCAGGGCGCTCATTCAGCACCGGCTGTAGCTGCAGAGTTCTACTCCAACCAGTCCGGCACCGAGTCCAGTCCGATCAGCTCGTCATAGGTCTGGCGCGGGCGCACAACGTGGAAGCGGTCGCCGTCGACCAGCACTTCCGGTACCAGCAGCCTGGTATTGTAGGTGCCGGCCTGAACGGCGCCATAGGCGCCGGCGGTGGAGACAGCGATCAGGTCGCCGGATTTCAGCCGGGGCAGGTCACGGTCGAGCCCGAGATAGTCGCCGGTCTCACAAACCGGGCCAACGACGTCGACCTTCATGCGTGGTGCAGCGGCCGGCTGCTGCGCCACCGGCCTGATGTCGTGGAAAGCGTCGTAAAGCGTCGGCCGGATCAGGTCGTTCATCGCGGCGTCGACGACGAGGAAGTTCTTGGCGTCGCCCTCCTTCACGAAGATCACCTGCGAGACCAGGATGCCGGCGTTGCCGACGATCAGCCGGCCTGGCTCGAACATTACCTTCAGCCCAAGTTTGGCAACATGCTTCCTGACGATCCGGGCATAGGCATCGGGCAAAGGCGGCGGGTTGTTGTCGACGCGGTAGGGAATGCCAAGGCCGCCGCCGACATCGATGTGCTCGATGGCATGACCGTCGGAGCGCAAGGCGCCGACCAGCTCCACCAGCAGCGCAAAGGCGTCGTCGAAGGGCTGCAATTCGGTGATCTGGCTGCCGATATGGGTGTCTATGCCGGTGACCTTGATGCCCGGCAGCTCAGCCGCGCGCGCATAGACCTTCCGCGCATGCTGCCACGGAATGCCGAACTTGTTCTCGGCCTTCCCAGTCGAAATCTTCTTGTGCGTCCTGGCGTCGACATCCGGATTGATGCGCAGCGAGATCGGCGCGATCTTGCCCAGCGCGGTGGCGCGGGCCGACAGCAGCTCCAACTCCGGTTCGGATTCGACGTTGAAACAGAGAATGCCGGCCGAGAGCGCAAAATCCATTTCGCGCGCGGTCTTGCCGACGCCCGAAAACAGGATCTTGCTTGCCGGGATGCCGGCCGCCAAAGCGCGGCGCAATTCGCCCTCCGAGACCACGTCGGCGCCGGCGCCGAGCCTTGCCAGCACCCTCAGCACGGCCTGGTTAGAATTCGCCTTCATGGCATAGCAGACGAGAGCATCGAGCCCGGCAAAGGCCTCGGTGAAGACGCGAAAATGCCTGGTCAGCGTCGCCGTCGAATAACAGTAGAACGGCGGGCCGACGCTGGCGGCGATGTCTGATATCGCCACGTCCTCAGCATGCAGCGCGCCGTCGCGGTAGTCGAAATGGTTCACGAGATTGGTCCGAAATCAGAGCAGCGGGTCGAGGATGAATTTCTTGTCCTCGACAGGTTTTTCCGGCTCCGGCGGCAAAGGTTGCTTGGCCTTCTCGGCGTCCTTGCGGGCCTGCACGGCTGCCGCGTACGGCGTGTCGAGCGCAGCCTTCCTGCCGCAGGCCGCAACGGTGGCCATTGCCGCCAGCAGCGTCAGCGTCACCAAAATCCTGCTTCCGGTCATCGTGCCATCCGTCCGAAACTGTTGCCCGCAGCCGCTTCTAGCCGAGTTTTGCGGCCATTGCACCCCGCGTCTTACGCCTTGGCGAGCCGCTTTTTCCAGTAGCGGATCTGCTTGCGCACCTCGGACGGCGCGGTGCCGCCGAAGCTCGTGCGACTCTTTACAGAATTCTGCACGGCAAGAACCGAAAACACGTCGGCGCTGATACCGGGGTGAATGGACTGCAGATCCTCCAGCGAAAGCCTGTCGAGCCCGATCTTCCTGTCCTCGGCCAGCGCCACCGCCCGGCCAGTGATATGGTGCGCCTCGCGGAACGGCAGGCCGAGCATGCGCACCAGCCAGTCGGCGAGGTCGGTCGCAGTCGAATAGCCGGCGCCGGCCGCCTTTTTCATCGCAGCAGTGTTCACCGTCATGTCGCGCACCATGCCGGTCATTGCCGCCAGCATCAGGTCGAGCGTCTCGGCCGCGTCGAAGACGGATTCCTTGTCTTCCTGCATGTCCTTGCCATAGGTCAGCGGCATGCCCTTCATCACCGTCAGCAGGCCGACGAGATGGCCGGTGACGCGGCCGGTCTTGCCGCGCACCAGTTCGGCAGCGTCCGGGTTCTTCTTCTGCGGCATGATCGACGAACCCGTCGAGAAACTATCCGATAGCCTGACGAAGCCGAATTGCGGCGTCGACCAGATGATGATCTCTTCGGCCAGCCGCGACAGATGCGTCGCGCAGATCGCCGCCAAGCCCAGGAACTCGAGCGCGAAATCGCGGTCCGAAACACTGTCGAGCGAATTGCGCATCGGCTCGCGGAAGCCAAGCGCCTTCGCCGTCTGGTGCCGGTCGATGGAAAAGCTGGTGCCGGCAAGGGCGGCGGCGCCGAGCGGGCTTTCATCCATCCGCTCAATCGCATCGCGGACGCGCGACAGGTCGCGTGCAAACATCTCGACATAAGCCATGCAGTGGTGGCCGAAGGTCACCGGCTGCGCCGCCTGCATGTGGGTGAAGCCCGGCATCACCGTTGCCGCATGCTCCTCGGCCCGATCCAGGAACGCCGTGATCAGGCCCTTCAGCGCCTCGGCGACACGAAAGCATTCGTCCTTGACCCACAGCCTGAGGTCGACCGCCACCTGGTCGTTGCGCGAGCGGGCGGTATGCAGGCGGCCGGCGGCGGGGCCGATCAAATCGGCCAGACGGGCCTCGACATTCATGTGGATGTCTTCCAGCCTGGTCGAGAACTCGAAGGTGCCGGCCTCGATCTCTGCGAGGATCGTGTTCAGCCCGTGAACGATTTTTTCTTGATCGGCCGCCGAAATAATGCCCGTTTGCGCCAGCATCTGGCTATGGGCGATCGAGCCGCGAATATCCTGCGCATAGAGTTTGCGGTCGAACGAGATCGACGCGTTGATCGCTTCCATGATTGCGGCCGGACCCGAGGCAAAACGTCCGCCCCACATCTGGTTGCTGGCCTTCTTGTCGTTCATCGCTATAACCCGTGCTCCGGAGCAGTTTTTGAAAAATGGCAGACGGCAATAGATTTTTCCCGGCTTTGCGTCTCATCCTCGCCGCTTTGGTTGCGGGCGTGCTGGCCGGCGCGGTCGCGGTATATGTCAGGGAAAGCAGTTCTGGCAACAAGGCGCCCGCGCAAGTGGCCGCCGGCGGCGGCAAGGACGACGTCGCCTGCGCCGTCAAGACCGACCGTGCCAAGAAGATCGCCGCCGCTGCCACCGGCCAGGTTGCCGCGCTTTTGCCGGCGGATCCGCCGCAATCGCTGAAAAGCCTTGCCTTCAACGGCCCCGACGGCAAGCCGACGACGATCGCCGATCATGCCGGCAAGACGGTGCTGCTCAATCTGTGGGCGACATGGTGCGCACCTTGCCGCGCCGAAATGCCGGCGCTCGATGCGCTGCAGAAGGAGATGGGCAGCGATGCGTTTCAGGTTGTTGCCGTCAACGTCGATGCCGGCGACGATGCCAAACCGAAGAAGTTCCTGGAGGACACCGGCGTCAAGTCGCTCGGCTACTATCGCGATGCCACGATGGCGCTGTTCAACGACGTCAAGACGCGCGGCCTGGCGCTCGGTCTGCCGGTCACCATGCTGATCGATGGGCAAGGCTGCCTGATCGCCCATATGAATGGCCCGGCCGAATGGTCGGGGCCGGATGCCAAGCGTCTGGTCGAGGCGGCGCTTCAGCCGGGATAGGCTCAGACCGTGCGCAGGCGCGGCTTGAGCACGGCAATGCTTGCGCCGCGTCGGCTGGCGGTGCGGATTGCCGGAGCGGCCACGCCCGTCAGTTCCCCGAATGTCTCGATCGGAGCCGGTTTGCCGAGGTAGTAGCCTTGCCCGATCTCGCAAGCCTCGGCGTCCAGGAACTGCAATTCACCCGGCGTCTCGATGCCTTCTGCCAGAACCGGTAAGCCGAGACCGCGTCCAAGCCCCAGCACGGCGCGAACGATCGCCGCGAACTGGGCGTTCTTGTCGACCGATTTGATGAACGACCCGTCGATCTTGATCTTGTCGAAGGGAAAGGCGCTGAGGTTGGACAGCGAAGAATAGCCGGTGCCAAAATCGTCCATCGCCACATGCACGCCAAGCGCCTTGACCTGCCTCAAGGTTGCCAGCGCGCGCGGCATGTCCTTCACCAGGGCCGTTTCGGTGATCTCCAGTTCGAGCCTGCCGGGGGCTAGGCCGGATCTCGTCAACGCGTCGTGCACCTTGCGGCTGAAGTTCGGATTGTGAAGTTGCACGGCGGAGACGTTGACGGCGACCATCAGCGGGTTTGTCCAGCGAACAGCATCGTTACAAGCCGTCGTCAGCACCCAGTCGCCGATCTGCGCGATAGCGCCACTGTCCTCGGCCACGGGGATGAAAACGGCCGGAGAAATGTCACCCCGCTCAGGGTGCTGCCAACGGACCAGGGCTTCGAAGCCGATCATCCTGCCGCCGCGGATCTCCTTCTGCGGCTGATAGACGAGGTGGAACTCCTTGCGGGCGATCGCCTGGCGCAATTCATGCTCCATCACGCGCTTGTCGCGGGCCGCGGTGCCCATGGCCATCTCGAAAAACCGATAAGTGTCCCTGCCTTCGGTTTTGGCGCGATGGAGTGCCGTGTCGGCATGGCTGATCAGGCCGGCCTGGTCTTCGGCATCCAGCGGAAAGAAGGCGATGCCGATGCTGGCCGAGACGAGGCCGGAGCCGACCGAAAGCCTGTTTTCCTCCCGGATCGCCGCCAGCAAGTCCTCGGCTATCCGGCCTGCGGCCAGGGGGTCGGGGAGGTTCGGAGCTATGATGGCAAATTCATCGCCGCCGAGACGCGCGAGCATCTGTCCGTGGCGCGGGATGCCGGAAATGCAGTGCGCCAGCTTCTGCAGCATAGCATCGCCGGCCCCGTGGCCATAGAGGTCGTTGACTTGCTTGAACCGGTCAAGGTCAAGCAGCAGGAGCGCCAGATGTCCATCCTTGCCGCCACGATCCATCGAGGCGAATTCTGCTTCCAGCCGGGAAGAAAAGCTCCGCCGATTGGCAAGCCCGGTAAGCGGATCGAAATGCGCGAGGCGGAGGATCTCTTGTTCTGCCTTCTTGCGCTCACGGATGTCGCGAACGGCAAGCACCGTATGAGGCCTGCCGCAGTAGGTGATTTTCCTGGCGATCAGCTCGACAGGAATTCTCGCCCCGTCGCTGCCCCTTAACTTCGCTTCCTGCGCCTGTTCGCCGAAGCCGGACATATCGGCTGCGCTCTGTCCGTCGAAAAGCTCGCCGAATTGCATCGTGTTCAGGGTGGCTGTCGCTGTTCCGGTCAGCTTCGCCATACTGTCATTGGCGCTGACAATGCGGGTGCCATCGCAAACGATCAGACCTTCCACCGCCGCATTGGCGAGATCGTGCATGCGATCGGCCTCGAGCTTCTGGCGGCGAAAGCGCAGGTCGATCCACAGCGCGGCACCCGATAGCACAAGGATTATCAGGCTGGCGACCGCTGCGGCAAAGGCCTGGGAAATGGGCTCGATGGAATGTTCGGATATTTCAATCGAGGAATCCGGAATGATCGACACCGCGGCCATCGCGATGAAATGCAAGCTGCAAATCGCCAGCGTCAAAAGCGCGGCGCCGCCGAAAGTCGCGAGCGCTGACGGACGGCGCAAGACGACAAGGAGCGCCAGTGCCGCGAGGGTCACGCCGGCCAGAAGCGATATCGCGACAAGGAGCAGGTTCCATACGACCCGGCCTTCGACCTCGAAAGCTGCCATGCCGATGTAGTGCATCGTCGCGATGGCGCCGCCCAGAATGGCGCCACCGACGAGGAAATGGTCGATGCCGCGGCGCAAGGTGGCGACCCACATCCCAAGCGCGGTCATGATAACGGCGGCGGCAAGCGAAAAGGCGGATAATCCCGGATTGTATGCGTTCGGTATTCCCGGCGTAAACGCGGTCATGGCGATGAAATGCGTCGCCCATATGCCGAACCCGGTCGAGGCCGCGGCGATCATCAGCCAGACAAGCCGGTTTCGCTCGGTCGATCGGCCGACATGCTTAAGGAGATTAACCGCTGAAAAGCAAGAAATTCCACAGACGAGTGCGGCAAGCGCAACCAGTCTCGGATCGTGCTGACTTACAATACAATTATAGACCGTCAGCATCCTGGTTCACTCGGTCTGCCAAAACTAACAGGGGAGGTGTGACTGATTAGCTCTTGGAGATTTTAACGAATGGTTAACCCGCGGGCCATGAGGCGGGTCTTTTCGGGGGAAAACCGACGCCGCTGCGCCGAAAGACGGTGATGTGATTTCTGGCGCCCGGTTTAGGTAGCGAGTGGCCTTTAGGAAGGAATGATGTTCATTGATCCGCAATAAAACCGTTGTCCGATTGTCATCAGCGCCACATATTGGCTTTGCGGAAGTGCCCCTTTCGCCAATGACAAACGGGAGATGAAACATGAAGTTCTTCGGCTTTGCGGCCGGTATCGCCGCCACCGTGACCCTGCTTTCCACCACCTCCGCCTTCGCCGTCACGCAGATCAGCTGGTGGCACGCCATGACCGGCGCCAACGCCGAGGTCGTCGCCAAGATCTCCAAGGATTTCAACGCCAGCCAGAGCGACTATGAGCTCGTTCCGGTGTTCAAGGGCACCTATCCGGAGACGCTGAATGCCGGCATCGCTGCCTTTCGTGCCGGGCAAGCGCCCGATATCCTCCAGGTGTTCGACGTCGGCACCGGCGTGATGATGGCGGCCGAGGGTGCGATAAAGCCGGTGGCCGATGTGATGACCGGCGCCGGGATGACTTTCGACAAGAGCCAGTATCTGCCCGGCATCGTCGGCTATTATTCGAAGCCGGACGGCACCATGCTATCGTTCCCCTACAACTCTTCCTCGCCGATCCTCTACTACAACAAGGACATCTTCCAGAAGGCAGGCCTCGACGTGAACAATCCGCCCAAGACGTGGAACGAGGTGTGGGAAGCTGCCAAGAAGATCAAGACGAGCGGCGCCGCCCCTTGCGGCTATACCTCGACCTGGCTGACCTGGATCCACCTGGAGAATTTCGCGGCGTGGAATGACGTGCCTTGGGCCACCCAGCAGAATGGCCTGGCTGGAGGTGATGTCGAACTCAAGATCAATGCGCCGATTTTCGTCAACCACTTCCAGGCGCTAGCTGACCTGGCCAAGGACGGCACGTTCAAATATGGCGGACGCACCTCCGAAGCCAAGCAGATATTCCTCGCCGGCGAATGCGGCATCTTCACCGAATCGTCGGGCGGCCTCGGCGATATCGTCAAGTCCGGCATGAACTATGGCATCGGCCAGCTTCCCTATGATACCGACGCCAAGGGCGCACCACAGAACACGACGCCGGGTGGTGCCAGCCTGTGGGTGTTCGGCAACAAGTCGGACGAGGAATACAAGGGCGTCGCGGCCTTCTTTGCCTATCTGTCCAAGACCGATGTGCAGGAATATCTGCACCAGAAGTCGGGATACCTGCCAGTGACGCTCGCCGCATACGAGGCGACCAAGAAATCAGGCTTCTATGACAAAAACCCCGGCCGCGAGACACCCATCCTGCAGATGACAGGCAAGGCGCCGACCGACAACTCGAAGGGCGTGCGCCTGCCGAATCTGCCGCAGGTGCGTGATATCCAGAACGAGGAGTTGGAGAAGATGCTGGCCGGCCAGCAAACCGCTCAGCAGGCGCTCGACAATGCGGTTGCGCGCGGCAACGTCGCGATCAAGGAAGCGCTGGAGAACTGACGGGATTATCTCGGTTAGTCGGTTGGAATATCGCCCACGCGGGCTCGCGTGGGCGATACCTGGATAGCGAGGGAAATCAGCCTGTCTCCACGCGTCGTCTTTCCCAACAAGATCCTGCCCTACCTGCTGGTGGCGCCACAACTCGCCATCACCCTGGTTTTCTTCTACTGGCCGGCCGGTCAGGCGCTTTACCAGTCGATGCTCAGGCAAGACCCGTTCGGGCTGAAGAGCAGGTTCGTCTGGTTTGCCAATTTCCGGAAGGTGCTGGCCGATCCGGCCTACCTCAACTCGATCAAGGTCACCGTAGTGTTCTCTCTTGCGACCGCGATCGTTGCCATGGTTGTGGCCCTGCTGCTCGCGGTCATGGCCGAGAAGGCCGTGCGCGGCAAAGGCCTCTACCGCACACTGTTGATATGGCCTTACGCCGTTGCGCCGGCGATTGCCGGCATGCTTTGGCTTTTCCTGTTCAATCCCTCGATCGGCTCGTTGGCCTATTTGCTGAGAAGCCTCGGCATCGTATGGGACCCGCTGCTCAACGGCACCCACGCCATGATCCTGCTGGTGTCGGCTGCTGCCTGGAAGCAGATCAGCTACAACTTCCTGTTCTTCGTCGCCGGCCTGCAGGCGGTGCCGAAAACGCTGATCGAAGCGGCGGCCATGGACGGCGCCGGCGAAACCAAGCGCTTCTGGACCATCGTCTTCCCGCTGCTTGCGCCGACAACCTTTTTCCTGCTGGTCGTCAACACCGTCTATGCCCTGTTCGACACGTTCGGCATCGTTCATGCCGTCACCGGCGGCGGGCCGGGCAAGACGACCGAGACGCTGGTCTACAAGGTCTACAATGACGGCTTCGTCAATCTGATCCTGGGCGATTCGGCGGCGCAGTCGGTCATCCTGATGGCCATCGTCATTGCGCTCACAGCGATCCAGTTCCGCTATGTGGAACGCAAAGTCCATTACGGCTGAGGGCAGCGATGATCGGCCAGTCCCCGCTCCGCACCTTCATCGCCCATGCCGTGCTCATCCTCGGCATATTGATCGTGGCTTTTCCGATCTACTACACCTTCGTTGCCTCGACGCACACGCTGCAAACGATCCTCAGGCCGCCCCTGCCGCTCTTGCCCGGCGACCAGCTATGGAACAATTACAGCGAGGCGCTGTTCGGCGGCATCGGTCGTATCGGCGGGGTCAGCGTCGGCAGGCTGCTCCTCAACACCACGATCATGGCGCTCGGCGTTGCGGTGGGAAAGATCTTCATCTCGATCCTGTCGGCCTACGCGATCGTGTTCTTTCGCTTTCCGCTGCGCATGACCTTCTTCTGGCTGATCTTCATCACCTTGATGCTTCCAGTCGAGGTGCGCATCCTGCCGACCTACAAGGTGATGGTCGATCTCGGCATGATCGACACCTATGCCGGCCTGATCGTCCCGCTGATCGCCTCGGCCACCGCAACGCTGCTGTTTCGCCAGTTCTTCATGACCATACCGGGCGAATTGGTCGAGGCGGCGCGTGTCGACGGTGCCGGGCCATGGCGCTTCTTTTTCGATATTCTGGTGCCGCTGTCGCGGACAAACATCGCCGCGCTGTTCGTGATCCTCTTCATCTATGGCTGGACGCAGTATCTTTGGCCGCTGCTCGTCACCAACAGCAACGACATGAACACCATCGTCATCGCGCTGAGAAAGATGGTTTCCTTCGCCGATGCCGACACCCAATGGCACCTCGTGATGGTCACGGCAATGCTGGCCATCGTGCCGCCGATCCTGGTGGTCGTGCTGATGCAACGCTGGTTCGTGCGCGGTCTGGTCGAATCCGAAAAGTGAGAAGCCGATGGCGACCGTGGATCTGAAGGATGTCAGGAAAATCTATCCCAGCGGCGTCGAGGCCGTGAAGGGCGTTTCCATCGCCATTCCCGACAAGGAGCTTTGCGTGCTGGTCGGCCCCTCCGGCTGCGGCAAGTCTACGCTGCTGAGGATGATCGCCGGGCTGGAGACGATTTCTGCCGGTACAGTCGCCATCGACGGCAAGGTGGTCAACGCCATTGGCCCGACCGAGCGCGACATCGCCATGGTGTTCCAGAACTACGCGCTCTACCCGCATATGAAGGTCTATGACAACATGGCCTATGGCCTGCGCAATCGCGGCACGCCCAAGGACGAGATCGACAGCAGGGTGCGCTCGACCGCCAAGGTGCTGGAGCTTTCGGCGCTGCTCGACCGGCGCCCGCGCGAGCTTTCCGGCGGCCAGCGCCAGCGTGTTGCCATGGGCCGCGCCATCGTGCGCAACCCGAAAGTCTTCCTGTTCGACGAACCGCTGTCCAACCTCGATGCGAAATTGCGCGGGCAGATGCGCATCGAGATCAAGAATCTGCAGCGCTCGCTTGGCGTCACCTCGGTTTATGTCACGCACGACCAGCTTGAGGCGATGACGCTGGCCGACATCCTCGTCGTCATGAACGCCGGCCTGGTCGAGCAGACCGGCGCGCCGCTTGATGTGTACGAGAAACCGGCCTCGACCTTCGTCGCTTCGTTCATAGGCGCACCGCCGATGAATCTGCTGGCGCTCACAGGGGCCTCCCCAAGCTCGGTATTGGCGGACGGTACTGTGATTGGCTTGGCGCCTCGACAGGGCAAGGCAGTGACACTAGGCTTTCGTCCGGAGGACGCCGACATCACCTTCGCGGCAGAGGCGCCGGCCGGCGCGCTCGCGCTGCCGGCAACAGTGGAAGCGGTCGAACCGGTCGGTGCCGAAAGCTTTCTCCATTGCGTGGCAGCCGGCAGCCGCATCGTGGTGCGCGTCTCAGGCCGCGCCAGCGCCAAGCCAGGCGACCAATTGCGCGTCGTGGCCAGGTCCGAAAAGCTGCATTGGTTCGATCAGGCGGGCAAACGGGTCGATTGAAGTCGGCCTTGCGCAAAACCGTTCAGGCAAACACATGCGCCTTGCCCGACACGGTCAGCCGGACGATCTCGCCGATCGCCGGCGCGTCCATGCCCGGCTTGCGCAGGATCAACGGCGTATTGCCGATGGCGGCGGCGTCGGGCGGATCGGGGCTGTTCAACAGACGCACCGCGATGGTGCACATCGAGCCGGCGAATTCCGATTCCGTCACCTCGCCGAACAGCATGTCCGGCGTGCCGGACATGCCTTCACGCGATGTGCGTTTCAGCAACACCTGCTCCGGCCGCAGCATGATGCGGGCGACGTCGCGCCGCTCCGAGCTGTCGACAGCGATGCGGCCGAGCGGCGAGATGGCGAAGCCATCGGCGATCCTTGCCGGCAGGACGATGGCGTCGCCAAGGAACTCGGCGACCATCCTGTCCTTCGGCTTGAAATAGAGCTCGCGCGGCGTGCCGACCTGCGAGAATTTGCCGTCGCGCATCACCGCGACCTGGCTGGCGAATGACAGCGCCTCGGCCTGGTCGTGGGTGACCAGGATGGTGGTGATGCCGGCGGTTTCAAGGAGCTCGGCCACGGCCTTGCGCATCGAGGCGCGCAGGCCGGTGTCGAGCGCCGAGAACGGCTCGTCGAGCAGCATCAGCCGCGGCTTCATGGCCATGGCGCGGGCGAGCGCGACGCGCTGCTGCTGGCCACCGGAGAGTTCGTGCGGACGGCGCTTCAGGATACCTTTGTCCAGCCCGACGACATAGGCGAGCTCGGCGATGCGCTCACTGCGCTTTTCCTCGTGACGGCCCATGCCGAAGCCGATATTGGCGGCGATGCTCAGATGCGGGAATAGAGCGCCGTCCTGCGCCACCAGCCCGATGCCGCGGCGATGCGCCGGCACGGCCGTGTCGCCATCGGCCAGCACCTCGCCATCAAGCACGATGCGGCCCTGGTCCGGCGCCTCGAAGCCGGCGATCAGTCGCAGCAAGGTGGTCTTGCCGCAACCGGACGGCCCGACGATTGCCGTACGGCTGCCGCTGGCCACGCTGAGGTCGACGCCGGCAAGTGCTGCGACGGGCCCGTAGTGCTTGTGGATGCCGCTCAGCTCGAGAAAGCTCATCGCCCGGCCATCCGCTTCGACTGGACGTAGAGCAACCAGGTCAAAGGCAGCGACATCGCCACCATGATCAGGGCATAAGGCGCCGCCGACGCATAGTCGATCTCGCCGCTATAGGACCAGAACGCCATGGCCAGCGTGCGGGTGCCGTTGGGCGCCAGCATCTGGGTTGCGGTCAATTCGTTCATGATACCCAGCGCGACCAACGCCATGCCGGCTGCGGCGCCCGGCGCCGACAGGCGGATGGTCGTCGACCACAGCGCCTTGAGCGGCGACCGGCCGAGGCTGGAGGCGGCGCGTTCGAGCTCGACCGGCGCCTGTGCGATCGACGCCCTGAGGCTAATCAGAGCGCGCGGCAGGAACATCAGCGCATAGGCGACCAGGATGGTGAACAGGGTCTGGTAGAGCGGCATGGCGATACGCACGGCGATGGTGACCAGCGCCAGGGCGATTACAACGCCGGGCAACGCGCCCACGATATAGTTGCAGCCCTCCAGGACGCGTTGCAGCCGCCCCGGCGCGCGGATCGAAATCCACGCCATCGGCATTGCCGCGACGGTGGCGAGCAGCGCGCCGGCAATTGCTAAGAACAGCGTTTGGCCAAGTGCCAGGCCGATCTCGTCGAGCCGCCAGACATCGGCGCCGCCGGCCATGAGCCAGCGGCCGATAGTGGCGAACGGCACGCCGAGCGCCAGCAGCGTGGTAATGGCAGGCAGCAGCAGGCAAGGAATGGTGGCGCGCCCAAGCCCCGTGCGCTGCTGCTGGCGCGCAGCACCCGAACCGACGCGGGCATAGCGCTCCTCGCCGCGCACCAGCACCTCCAGCCCGAGCAGCACAAGGCAGCAGGTCACCAGCACGCCGGCCAGCATGTTGGCCGCGGGACCGTTGAAGGTCGACTGGAACTGGTCGACAATCGCGGTGGTGAAGGTGTCGAAGCGGATGAAGATATAGAGCCCGTATTCGGCCAGGAGATGCAGGCCGACCAGCAGGGAGCCGCCGCAAATGGCGAGCCGGAGCTGCGGCAGCACGACACGCCTGAACACACGCCACGGGCCGAGACCAAGGGCTGCCGCTGCATCCTCGAGAGCGGGATCGAGCCGGCGCAATGCCGCCGCCACCGGCAGATAAAGGAAGGGGAAATAGGCGATGACCGACACAAGCACGCCGGCCCACAGGCCGTGCAGTCTGGGCACCATGGTGACCCAGGCGTAACTGTGGACGAAGGCCGGAATGGCGAGCGGCGCCACCGACAGCCAGGCCCATAGGCGGGCACCCGGCAGATCGCTGCGCTCGGTCAGCCAGGCCAGCATGACCGACAGCACGATCGAGATCGGCACCGCCAACACCACCAGCAGGCTGGTGTTGACCAGAAGTTCGCCGACGCGCGGCCTGAACACCAGCGCCGCCACCGTTTCCCAGCCGGTCTGCACCGCCACCCAGACGATGAAGGCAAGCGGCAGCAGCGCGAAAAGCGAGACAAAGACGGCAGCCAACGCAATCCATGAGACCGACCAACGACGTGCCCGCACGGCCGTGGCGTCGGCCGGCAAGCCTGGGCGTGCGAGATCGATCGCGGATTGCATCAGATCAGACGTTGCGCCAGCTCCGCCCGGAGGCGGAAACGATCGGCGGCGGATAATCTCGCGGGTAGCTTGTGGTCATAGGCAAATGCCATCTTGAAAACAGAGCGCTCCTGTGGAAAGCGAATTCCCACAGGAGCGCAGTCGGTTGCCCTTTTAGGACGAACGCCGGCTAAAGCAAGCCGGCCGCCGTCATCAGGTCGGTCACCTTTTTCGAGTTCAGCGTCGTCGGGTCGACTTTCGGCGCCTGCAGATCGGCCAGCGGCTCCAGCTTCGGATTGGACTCGGCGCCCTTGCCGACTGCGTATTCGAACGAATCGCCTGTTTTCAGCACGTCCTGGCCGCCATTGCCGGTGACCCATTTCAGGAAAGCCTGCGCTTCGTTCGGGTGCTTGCTCGAGGCCAGCACGCCGCCGCCGGAAATCGAGACGAAAGCACCGGGATCCTGATGCTTGAAATAGTGCAACTCGACGTTCTTGCTGTTCTCGCCGGTCTTGGCCTGATCGCCGTAGTAGTAATAGTGATAGATCACGCCGCCTTCGACCTCGCCGGCATTGACCGCCTTCATCACCGTGCTGTTGCCCTTATAGGCGGTAAAATTCTCCTTCATCGCCTTCAGCCATTCGGCCGTCGCCGCCTCACCCTTGAGCTGCAGAAGCGCGCTGACGATCGCCTGGAAATCGGCGCCGGAGGGCGAAGCGGCCCAGCGGCCCTTCCAGCTCGGATCGGCGAGATCGAGCAGCGATTTGGGCAGCTGGTCGGCGCTCAGCTTGGTCTTGTTGTAGGCAAAGACGGTGCTGCGCGCGGCGACGCCGACCCATTTGCCGCTCGCCGGCTGGTACTCCTGCGGAACCTGGGCCAGCGTCTCGGTGCCGACCGGTGCGAACAGGCCGGCCGCCTCGACTAATGCCATGGCCGGCGAATTCTCCGTCAGGAATACATCGGCGGGCGAAGCGGTGCCTTCCGCAACGATCTGATTGGAGAAATCGCTGTCGCCGCCATTGCGGACGGTAACCTTGATGCCCGTTTCCTTGGTGAATCCCTCCGCCCAGGCCTTGGTCAGGTTTTCGTGCTGGGCGTTGTAGACGACGATGCCCTCGTCCTCTGCTATTGCCGGGCCGGCGATCAGGCTGATTGCAAGTGCTGTCGCACCGGCAAGGGCGGAAAGAGCATATTTCATGGCGTCGTCCTCGATTTCGATGGTCTTTGGCTTGGCACGCTGCACCTACCAATACCTGACTGGTGCAGTCAACATTGCTGGCCCACTCAATCGCTCAAAAGGAGCAAACTTTCGTGATGCTCAGCTAATTTGCCTTGGACATTATTTCGCCGGCCCCGTAACAAATCAGCGCCGAGACGCGAATTTCGGGGAGTGAACTCTTGTGAGCGGCAAGGACGAAGCCGAGCTTTCACGGCTGCTGCGGGCCGCGATCGCCGGAGACGAAAGGGCCTATGCCGACTTTCTGCACCGGATCGCCGCGCTCGTTCGTGGCTTTGCCCGGCGCAAGATCGTGCAGGGCGGGGTGGATCCCGAGGATGTCGTGCAGGAAACCTTGCTGGCCATTCATGTGAAACGACACACCTGGCGCCATGATGCGCCGGTGCTGCCTTGGGTCTATGCAATAGCCCGCTTCAAGCTGATCGATGCGTTCCGGCGGCGCGGTCGGCGGATCGAGATCGAGATCGACGAAATCGCCGAGACCTTTGCCGAGCCGGAATCGGAGACGGTGAGCGAGCGCGACGTCAACCGGGCGCTCGACAGCCTGCCGCCGGCACAGCGTTCCGTCGTCTCGGCCGTATCGGTCGAAGGCCGGTCAATCGGTGAGACCGCGGCCAAATTCGGCATCAGCGAGACGGCTGTGCGGGTGTCACTGCACCGCGGGCTTGCCGCCATTGCCAAACGGTTCAGGGCGGGGCGGGAATAACATGAGGACCGAAGATTTCATCAAGGCGCTCGACGCCGATGCCCGCAGCAAGGCGCTGCCGCTAGGCACCGCCTGGTGGCTTGCCGCCGGCGCGGCCATCGTGATCGCGGCCGCGGTTTTCTGGCTGACGATCGGCCCGCGCCCCGACATTGCGATCGCCATGCACACGATGCGGTTCCTGTCCAAATTCGTCTTCACGATTGCTCTTGCCGCCAGCGCCTTTGTCCTGGTGCGTGGGCTGTCGACGCCCGGTGCATCGACCGGCCGGGCGGTGAGCTGGATGGTCGCCGCGCCGCTGCTGGTGATTGTGGCTGTGATTCTCGAACTCTTCGCCGTGCCTGCGTCCGACTGGGGCACGCGTCTGGTCGGCACGAACATGGTCATCTGCCTGACCTTCATTCCGTTGATCGGGATCGGCCCGCTTGCCGTCTTTCTCGCGGTGCTGCGCCATGGCGCGCCGACAAGGCCGGTGCTTGCCGGTGCGGCCGCGGGCCTGCTTGCCGGCGGGCTGGCGGCGACCTTCTATGCGGCGCATTGCTTCGACGATTCGCCGCTTTTCGTCGGCACCTGGTATACGATCGCGGTCGCCATCCTTGCCGTGCTCGGGGCGCTCGGCGGACGACTTTTTGTGCGCTGGTAGCGAGGCGATCAGCGTGTCGGAACGGGATGCTCGCCGCGATAGTCGTAGAAGCCGCGCCCGGTCTTGCGGCCGAGCCAGCCGGCCTCGACATATTTGACCAGCAGCGGGCAGGGGCGGTATTTCGAATCCGACAGCCCGTCATGCAGCACCTGCATGATCGACAGGCAGGTATCGAGCCCGATGAAATCGGCAAGCTGCAGCGGCCCCATCGGATGGTTGGCGCCGAGCTTCATGGCGGTATCGATGGCGTCGACCGAGCCGACACCTTCATAGAGCGTGTAGATCGCCTCGTTGATCATCGGCAGCAGGATGCGGTTGACGATGAAGGCCGGGAAATCCTCCGAGACGGTGATCGTCTTGTCGAGCTGCTTCACATAGGTTTTTGCCGCCTCGAAGGTCTGGTCCTCGGTGGCGATGCCGCGCACCAGTTCGACCAGCTTCATCACCGGAACCGGGTTCATGAAATGTATGCCGATGAAGCGCTCCGGGCGGTCGGTCTGCGAAGCCAGCCGCGTGATCGAGATCGATGACGTGTTCGTCGCCAGGATGGCCTCGGGGTTGAGCTGCGGGCAGAGCTGGGCATAGATCTTGCGCTTGACCGTCTCGTCCTCGGTCGCTGCTTCGATCACCAGATCGGCGCCCGCAAGGTCGGCCATGGCCGGTGCCGACGAAATGCGCGCCATCGCCTCGTTGCGCAGCTTTTCCTCAAGTTTGCCGGAGCCGACCTGACGGGCCATGTTGCCGCTGACCGTAGCAATGCCCTTTTCGATGCGGTCGGGCGAAATGTCGTAAACCAGCACCTTGTAGCCCGCCAGCGCCGATACATGGGCGATGCCACCGCCCATCTGGCCCGCGCCGATGATGCCGATCGTCTCGATCTTGCTCATTACCCGATCCCGTCAAGGCCTTTGCGGCCTGCTTTTTGTGCAGTGCAAACTAAAAGGGCGGGGCGACTTCGTCTACCCCACCCCTCAGAATTTAATACGCTTTGGCAGAAGGCGTCAAAGCGCCTTTTGCAGTTCCGGCAGAATGACGAAGAGATCGCCGACGAGACCGTAGTCGGCGACCTGGAAGATCGGCGCTTCCTCGTCCTTGTTGATGGCAACGATCACCTTCGAATCCTTCATGCCGGCAAGGTGCTGGATGGCACCGGAGATGCCGACGGCAATATAAAGGTCGGGCGCTACCACCTTGCCGGTCTGGCCGACCTGCCAGTCGTTCGGCGCATAGCCGGCATCGACGGCGGCGCGAGATGCGCCAACCGCCGCACCGAGCTTGTCGGCGACCGGCAGGATGACCTCCTGGAACTTCTCGGAGGAGCCCAGCGCACGGCCGCCCGAGATGATGATCTTGGCCGAGGTCAGCTCTGGACGGTCGGTCTCGGAGAGCTTGTTCTCGACAAAGCTCGACAGGCCGGGATTGGCCGCCGCCTGGACCGTCTCGACCGGCGCGGAACCGCCCTCGGGTGCTGCCTGGAAGGAAGCGGTACGCACCGTGATGACCTTCTTAGCGTCACTGGACTGCACCGTCTGGATGGCGTTGCCGGCATAGATCGGCCGCTTGAAGGTGTCGGGCGACACGACTTCGATGATTTCAGATATTTGGGCGACATCGAGCAGCGCTGCCACGCGGGGCGCGACGTTCTTGCCCGACGAGGTCGCCGGCGCGATGATCGTCTCGTATGGCTCAGCAAGCGAAACGACGAGTGCCGCCAGCGGTTCGGCGAGACGCTCGGTCAGTTCGTCGGCGTCGGCGAGCAGCACCTTGGTGACGCCCTTGAGCTTGGCGGCGGCGTCCGCTGCCGGCTTGGCACCTTTGCCGGCAACCAGCACATGCACGTCCGAACCGATCTGCAGCGCCGCCGAAAGCGCCTTGGCGGTCTGGTCGGAAAGCGCAGCGTTGTCGTGTTCGGCAATCAGAAGAATTGTCATTTTTTATCCCTTCCTGGCCTTACAGCACGCCGGCTTCGTTTTTCAGCTTGTCTAACAGTTCGGCGACGCTCTTGACCTTGACGCCCGCCTTGCGGCCGCCCGGCTCCTCGGTCTTGATCACTTTAAGCCGCGGCTTGACGTCGGCGCCGTAGTCGGCAGGGCTCTTCTCGTCGAGCGGCTTCTTCTTGGCCTTCATGATATTGGGCAGAGACGCGTAGCGTGGCTGGTTCAGCCGCAAATCGGCCGTGACGATCGCCGGCATCTTCAATTCCAGCGTCTGCAGGCCGCCATCGACCTCGCGCGTCACCGTGGCCTTGTCACCGTCGAGCACGATCTTGGAGGCGAAGGTGCCCTGCGCCCAGCCGAGAAGTGCGGCCAGCATCTGGCCGGTCTGGTTGGAATCGTCGTCGATCGCCTGCTTGCCGAGAATGACAAGGCCGGGCTGTTCTGCCTCGACGACGCCCTTCAGCACCTTGGCGACGCCCAGCGGCTCAGTCTGCTCGTCGGTCTTGACCAGGATGGCGCGGTCGGCGCCCATGGCGAGCGCCGTGCGCAAGGTCTCCTGTGCCTGCTGCGGCCCGATCGACACGACGATGATCTCTTCGGCCTTGCCAGCTTCCTTTAGCCGGATCGCCTCTTCGACCGCGATCTCGTCGAACGGGTTCATCGCCATCTTGACGTTGGCGAGTTCCACCGCCGAACCGTCCGCCTTAACCCGGACCTTGACGTTCGCATCCACAACCCGCTTCACGGGCACAAGGATCTTCATTTGCCTGTCACCTCTTTCACGATAGTCTCTTCACGCTCGTCGGGCGCGCTATAGCAGCGTGCACCTCTTCAGAGTTGTCGAAAGCCGACATTCCGGACGGAATTCTGGTCTTCGCCACGCCAGTAGGGTGGCGCTTCCGTAGTTGCGGCGACCCCGCGCGTCAATATCGGGGCGCACTCGGATCCTCGGCGAAGCACTCAAATCGGTTCAGTCCGGACCGGAAACGGTCCCCCGGCCCCAGCGCGGCGCCGGCTGCGCAGGTTGTGGGTCGCTTGGCGCCGGCTCCACGGCTACGGGCACCGGACCGGCAACCACGGCCGGCTCCTCGTCTGCGCCGGCGAGTAGCGGTACGCCGCGGCTGCGCAAGACAAGCACCAGCACGGCTCCAGCGATGATGCCGCCAATATGGCAGGCCCAGGAAACCTGATCCTCGCCCCCCTGGGCGAACATGAAGATCTGGAACAGGATCCACAGGATCAGCGGGATGAAGGCCGGGATGCGCAACGGGATGCGCGCGAAGACCAGCACCCATACCTTCACCCGCGGATAAAGGATCAGATAGGCGGCGACCACACCGGCGATGGCGCCCGACGCGCCAATCAGCGGCACCTGCGAATCCCAGGCAACCAGACCCTGGAAGAAAGCGCCGGCGATGGCGCAAAGCAGGTAGAAGACGAGGTAGCGGACATGGCCGAGTGCATCCTCGACATTGTCGCCGAACACCCACAGGAACAGCATGTTGCCGCCGAGGTGGAAGATATCCGCGTGCAGGAAGGAATAGGTCAGATAGCTCAGGCTCTCCGGAATGACGACAAATTGCGGAGCGAGCTCGACGCTGTCATGCACAACCGACGGGATGAAACCGAGGCCCAGCACCGCGGCGTTGGCGAAATCCTCGCCGCCCAGTGTGGTGACAAAGTAGATCAGCACGTTGAGCGCGATCAGGCTGATCGTCACATATTGCAGCTTGATGTGCCGCAGCCGGTTGGTGTCGTAAAGCGGGATGAACATCGGGCCTCTCCCGCTTCCGGCGGATTCAGCGGTTCTTGCCGGGAACCCATAGCACGTCGGCATTTCCATTGTCATTGACCGCGCGTGCGGCGACGAACAGAAAGTCCGAGACACGGTTGATGTATCTTATCGCCTCGCGGTTGACGTGCTCGTCCGGGTCTTGCGACAGCGCCACCATGATGCGCTCGGCGCGGCGGGCCACCGTGCGGGCGAGGTGAAGGGCAGCCGCTGCCGGCGTACCGCCGTTGAGCACGAAGGATTTGAGCGGCTCAAGGTCCTTGTTGAGGAGATCGATATCCTGTTCGATGCGGTCGGTCTGCGAGGCGATGATGCGCAACGGCTCGTAGTCGAGCGGCTTGCCATTATCGGGGACTGCCAGATCGGCGCCGAGGTCGAAAAGGTCGTTCTGGATGCGGCCGAGCATCGCATCGATCGCCGGATTTACTGCCGCGGTATGAATGCGGGCCATGCCGATGCAGGCATTGGCCTCGTCGACCGTGCCGTAGGCGTCGATGCGAAGGTCGGATTTCAGCCGCCGCTCGCCAGAGCCGAGGCCTGTGGTGCCATCGTCGCCAGTGCGGGTGTAGATCTTGTTGAGCTTGACCACGGGTTACCTCCCGGCTGGCGGCTGCTGCGTCACTTACGGGTGAAATACACCGCCAGCATGATCAGCACCAAGGCCACGAACTGCAAGAGCACGCGTGTCTGCATCAGTTTGTTGGAGGTCATGCTGGAGCCGCCGCGCATCATATTGATGAGGCCGCGGATCAGTACGATCACCACGGCGACCATAACGAGAACGGCGAGGATGTTGAAGACGGTTGCCATGGTGTGTTCCAGTTGGATTGCGTTCAGGCGCGTTTGGCGAGCAGACGGTAGAGTACCGATGACGGCAGGATGCGTTTAAGGATCGCGCCGATCCTGGCCGGCACTGTTACCACATAATGCGGGCGTGGGCGCCGCGACAGAAGCGCATGGTGCAAGGCGGCATAAACCACCTCCGGCCCGGGCTTCAGCCGCGATGTGCTGCCGCCGGCCCGCAGCCGTTTGAGTTGCGCCGCATAGGCGAGGCGATGAACGGAATTCTCGTGATCGATATTCGCCAGGAACCATGCGAGGCTGTTGCTGGCTATCTTCGATTTCACCGGCCCCGGTTCGATCAGCGAAACATTGATGCCGCTGCCGAGGAGCTCTTGATAGAGGGACAGCATCAGCCCTTCGATAGCGTGCTTCGATGCCGAGTAGGCGCCGCGAAAAGGCACCGGCGCGAGGCCGAGGATCGATGAGCAATGAACGAGACGACCATGGCCCTGGCGGCGCATCACCGGTACGACACGGCGAGTGAGGTCATGCCAGCCAAAGACATTGGCCTCGAACTGCTGCCGTAAAGCCTCGACCGGCAGGTCCTCGACGGCGCCGGGCTGTCCGTAGGCGCCATTGTTGAAGAGCGCATCGAGCCGGCCGCCGGTCCGTTCCAGCACCGACGCCACCAGCGCCTCGATCGATCCGGGCTCGGTGTAGTCCAGATAAAAGGCCTCGATGCCGTCGGCCTCGAGCGCAGCGATGTCTTCGGGCTTTCGGGCCGTTGCGAACACCCGCCAGCCTTCCTTCTTAAGAGCATGGGCGCAATAGGCGCCTATGCCGGAAGAGGCACCTGTGACAATGATGGTGCGCAACTCTTCTCCGGGAGGACTGGTGGTTTGACCTAGGGTTGTCATTTACCGCAAACCCTTCCCATATTCGCGGCGTCGGGACAATCGAAGGGAACGCGGTTCTTGTTGCGGAAGATCGTAGCCCTCAAACGCGTCCTCTACGACGCGCTCGGCCATTTCAACACCGACGACGGCTGGGCAATGGCCAGCCATCTGGCGATCACCGCGCTGATGGCGCTTTTTCCTTTCCTGATCTTCGCCACGACGCTGGCGAGTTTTTTCGGCGCGCAGGCTTTCGCCGACACCGCCGTGCACCTTGTGTTCGACACATGGCCCGAGCAGATCGCCAAACCGATCGCGCGCGAGGTGCTCAACGTGCTTACCGTCCGGCGCAGTGACCTGTTGACCTACGGTATCGTGCTTGCCGGATATTTCGCCTCGAACGGCATCGAGGCGCTGCGCACCTCGCTCAACCGGGCCTATCGTGTCTCGGAAACGCGCGGCATCATCTATCGGCGGGTGCAGAGCATCATCTTCGTGCTGATCGCGACGGCCGGGTTTTTGGCCATCAGCGTGCTGCTGGTCTTCGCGCCATTGCTGGCACGGCTGGCCGAGTCGCATTTCGAATGGATAAAACCCTATATGGGCACGATCACGCTGTGGCGTTACGTCATCGCCTCGGTAGTCATCATCGGCGGCCTGTTCGCCGTGCATTTCTGGTTGCCGGCCGGCAAGCGCCGCTTCGTTTCGATCGTGCCTGGCATCATCTTCACGCTGGTCGGCTGGCTCATCGGGTCGACCATCTTCGCCGCCTATCTCGATCATTTCTCGTCCTATGTGACGACCTATGCCGGCCTCGCCTCGATCATGATCGCCGTCGTGTTCCTCTATATCGTCTCAGCGATCTTCATCCTCGGTGGCGAGCTCAACGCCGCGATCAGCCGCTATTTAGAGGCGCGTGCCCGCGTCGGTGGCTGAGCCGTCGCCAGCCCGACGCCGAGCGTCGCGATCGCCATGCCGGCGATCTGGAGCGGGCTCAAGTGCTCACCGAACAATGCCCAGGCGATGACCGCGGTGACAGCCGGCACGAGGTAAAACAGCGAGGCGACCTTCGACATTTCGCCGTCGCGGATCATCACCATCAACAGGAAGATGGCGCCGATCGACAGCACCAGCACGAGCCAGGTCATGGCGAAGATCAGTTCGCCGTTGACGATGACCGTTCGGGTCTCGAAGGCGAGCGAGGCCAGAGCCATCACCGATGCGCCGCCGACATATTGCCAGAACGTGGCAGCCACCAGATCGCCGCCGGAAGCAAAGCGCTTCTGCCAGATGGTGCCGGCGCTCATGCCGAGTACCGAGACCAGCGAGGCGCCCAGTGTCTCGGCCGTCACGCCGCCGCCGAGCGCACCGAGCTTCGGCCAAAGCACGATCACCACGCCGATCAACCCGAGGCCGAGACCGGCCCAGTGGCGCGGCAGGATGGCCTCGCCGAGAAGCCGGCCGGCGAGCACTGCCGTGATCAGCGGCTGCAGGCCGACGATCAGGGCTGAAAGTCCGGCGGGCATGCCCCGGTGGATTGCCCAGAACACGCCGCCGAGATAGATGCCATGCATCAGGATGCCGGCACCGGTCGCGTGCAGCGCCTCATCGCGGGTGGCGCGGCTCGAACCAAGTGCGGCCATCAAAGCGACAAGCAGGATTGCGGCCAGGACAAAGCGCGCGGCCAGGAACGTAAAGGGCTCCGCCCACGGCATGGCATAGCGCGCGCCGATGAAGCCGGTCGCCCACAGGACGACGAAAGAGGCGGGGATGAACCGCTTGAGGCTGTGCATTTCCGGAGGCCGCGATGAATTCGGGTGAGGGATCGACTGCGGCGACTGCTTAATGCCGTTCGGGCCGGCAAGCAAAACCAAACGGTTGATCCATAGAGTCATTTGAATTAAAGGAGCGCCGTTGATGGCCGCGAGCTCACCGGTCTAGTCTAGAGACCGACCAGCCGCTTGAGATCGGCGGGCGATGCGCCCGCCTTACGCTGGGCGGCAAGGCCGGTATTGCCAAGGCTCTTCGACAGTTTTCGTCCGTCCGGGCCGAGGATCAGGCGATGGTGAAAATAGGCCGGCTGCGGCAGGCCAAGCAGTTGCTGAAGCAGCCGCTGCACGCTGGTCGCGGAATAAAGGTCCTGGCCGCGCACGACATGGCTGACGCCCTGCAGCGCGTCGTCCATGGTGACGGCGAGGTGATAACTGGTCGGGATTTCGCGGCGCGCCACGACCACGTCGCCCCAATCCTGCGGATGGGCTTCGATACGACGCATCGCGGAGAGCGTCTCGTCCGTGTGTTCGGCCCATGACAGGTCCTTGCCGGCGCGCGCTATTGCCGCATCGACGTCCAGCCGCCAGGCAAATGGCACATTTTCGGCGACGCGCCGCTTGCGTTCGCTCGCCGTCAACGCCTTATCGGCGGCGGGATAGAGCGGCACGCCGTCCGGGTCGCGCGGCCAGTCGCGGCCACGCTTCTCGCTGTCGGCGATAAAGGCGCGGATCTCACTTCTGCTCATGAAGGCCGGGTAGACAAGTTCTTCCTTGATCAGCCGCTCGAGCATCGCCCGATATTCGGCAAAATGCTCGGACTGGCGGCGCACCGGTTCCTCCCAGCCAAGCCCCAGCCATTTCAGGTCGCGAAAAATGCCTGCCTCGAATTCCGGCGTGCAGCGCGTCGTGTCGATATCCTCGATGCGCAGCAGCAGGCGTCCGCCCGCCGCCTTTGCCAATTTCTGATTGAGCAGCGCCGAATAGGCATGGCCGAGATGCAGTTCGCCGTTCGGGCTCGGCGCGAAGCGGAATGTCAGCAGTGTCATTGTCCGGCGGCAATCGGGTTGTGTGGCGCTTTCGCCAATTGCTACTTTGCGCCGGTGGCGTCGTGCGTCCAGAGGGACACGTGACGAAGCGTGCGGCACTTTTGATTTTGGAACAAGCAGACATGCAACGCATCGCCAGTCTCGACGACATTGCGCAAGGGCTGGATAGGCTATGCTTACTCGACCCACGCCTGGAAAAAGTGCGCGGCATGGCCGGCGAGGTGCCGCTCAGGCTGTCGGAGCCGGGGTTCAGGAGCCTTGCCTCGATCGTCGTTTCACAACAAGTGTCCCGCGCGAGCGCCGATGCCATCTTCGGCCGGCTGACGAGACTGCTCGATCCGCTGACGCCGCAGGCGATACTTGCCGCCGACGAGGCGATCTTTCGCGAGGCCGGGCTGTCGCGGCCCAAGCAGCGCGGCCTGGTTGCCGTCGCCCGGGCGGTGGCCGACGGGCTCGACCTCGATCACCTCTGCCAACTCGATGCGACGGAGGCGATCGCAGCGATGACCAAGGTGGCGGGCATTGGCCCGTGGACGGCTGAAGTCTACCTTTTGTTTGCCGCCGGACACCCAGATATCTTTCCGGCGCGCGACGTTGCATTGCAGAGCGCGGTCGGCCATGCACTCGGCATCGACCCGCGTCCGCCGGAGAAAATGCTGATCCGGCTTGCCGAATCATGGAGCCCGTGGCGCGGTGTCGCATCGCGGCTTTTCTGGGCTTATTATCGCGAATTGAAGGGCAGGGATGCCGCGCCTCCGGCCTGAATCCGCAAAAAAGCATTGAAATCATGCGTTTTTGAGACCCGGCATGATCGACAATCCGCTTCACATCCCTGTCATGTCGGGCTTACAGTATCCGCGTCGACCGGTTCTAGGGTGAAGGAGGTCAACGACGTGACGGTTGCCGTATCTCCGGATGGGCTTCCAGCGCTGGTGCTGAATGCGGATTACCGTCCGCTCAGCTATTACCCCCTGTCGCTCTGGTCCTGGCAGGATGCCATCAAGGCGGTGTTCCTCGAGAGGGTGAACATCGTCGCCGAATACGAACACGCCGTCTCTTCACCGACCTTTTCGATGAAGCTGCCGAGCGTCGTCAGCCTGAAGGCTTACGTGAAGCCGTCGAGGCATCCGGCGTTTACCCGTTTCAACGTCTTCCTGCGTGACCGTTTCCAATGCCAATATTGCGGCACGCCGGACGATCTGACGTTCGACCATGTCATTCCTCGCCATCGCGGCGGCGCCACGACCTGGGAGAATGTCGTCGCTGCCTGCTCGCCCTGCAATCTGAGGAAGGGCGGCATGATGCCGGCCCACGCCAAGATGTGGCCGCTGCAGAAGCCCTACCAGCCGACGGTGCATGATTTGCATAATAACGGCCGGCTGTTCCCGCCCAACCATCTACACGAAAGCTGGATGGATTATCTGTACTGGGATGTCGAACTCGAACCATAGAGTTCGGCAGAAATCCGGCATGCCGGTCGCCTGACGCAGCTTTCTGCGCTTCCGGTGCTCACGTACTTTAGTACGCTCCACTCCGGTTCTCGAAAGCCACGTCATGCACTCCGGCCTGACGAATTTCTGGACGAACTCTGCGTTGCGCCGCTCAGTCGCGGGCGAAGGCGCTGCGGAAGGCTACGACTGCCAGGACAAAGCTGGCGATGGCGTTCCAGCCGGCCAGCGACAGGCCGAGGATGCGGAGCGCCGCCTTGTCGCAGGAGGGCGGGACGAATTTGTCGAGCGCATCGAGCACGCCCTTGCCGCCGGTGTCCACCGGCCCGGCGGCTGCGGTGCAATCGGCCGGGCCTGGCCACCACGCCCATTCGACGCCGGAGTGATAAACGCCGAGATAGACGCCGTAGAGCATCAGCAGGCCGCCAATAGCCAGCAGGCCACGGCTTACCCAGGCTGGCGCGTGAAGAGCCGACGCAAGCACCGCCAGCAGCATCAAGGGCACGCCGACGTAGTAAGGCGTGCGCTGCTCGAGGCAGAGCTTGCAGGGGATGTAGCCGCCGAGATACTGGAAGGCCAGCGCCGAGCCGACCGTGGCGGCCATGGCCACAGCGAGAAACAGGGCGGTGCGCAGCCGCTGGCGTCCGGTATCGGCATTCACGGTCGCTGTCATCGGACTCAGTCCATTCGGTTCGATGCCGTTCAGACGGCGTATTTGACGACGATATAGAGCAAAATCAGGGCAGCGGCGGCGGCGCCTGCAATCTGGCCGAGGCGCTTTTCGATGAAGTGGCGGATCGGCTCGCCATAGCGGCGCAAGAGCCACGCGAGAAACAGGAAGCGAGCACCGCGCGCCATGATTGCCAGCACGATGAACAGCAGCAAAGGAACACCGATGACGCCCGACAGGATCGTCACAACCTTGATCGGCGGCAGATGGGCGAGGCCGGAGGTGACCAGCATCAGGATGATGAAGCCGACACCCGATGAGACGCGCATCGCCTCGAACTCGTCATATTTGCCATAAAATTCGAGGATCGGCCGCGCCACCGCATCATAGGCATAATGGCCGATGAACCAGCCGGCGATGCCGCCCAGCACCGAGGCGACGGTGGCGACCAGCGCGTAACGATAGGCGCGATCCGGCCGTGACAGCGCCATCGGCAGATAGAGGACGTCGGCCGGCACCAGGAACACCGAGCTCTCGACGAAGGCGATGAAGGCCAGCCACCATTCGGCGGATTTGCTCGCCGCCAGCGACAAGGTCCAGTCGTAAAGTCCGCGAAGCATCGGCACTCCTAATGCACGCCCAAACCAGAAGCGGTCTTGGGATCACGACATGTACAAACAAGACTTGGAAGCGCCCCGCATCAACCTCGTCGGACAAGGTGCGCTTCAATGACATGCGCCGCCTGTCTAGAAAGATTTTCCGCGCTGCACAATGGCAGCTGCTTCACGAAATCGAAAGGCTGAGGCTTGAGCGAGCCCAGATGTCGGGATTTGGCCAGTTGACGAGCAAGCCATGGCGTCGAACACTTGCCCGCTGAAGTGCGTCAAGGCAGTTTCCAATTACATCGTGGGTTTTCCGGTCGAACACGATCCGTGTTTAAATACCGGCGATTGCTGTCGCATCCTCTCTCCCTGCTTCGCCCTTTGCGCCATGTCGTTGTCTGATTTCATTTATCGCCCTTTTGATTTGCGCCATGTCGTTGTCTGATTTCATTTATCGCCCTTTTGAAAAGCTCATCCGCCCGCTGGATATTCCACCCGCGCCGCTGCCTGCGAGCGGGCCGTTTGCACTGCTCCTGCATTTTGCGCGGATGTTCCGCGGCACCCTTGCGGCCATTACCGTCCTGATGATGGCGGTCGAGGGGATCAACCTTGCGACGATTTGGGGGGCCTCGTTCGTCGTCGATGGGGTGAGCGCGAAGGGCGCGGCGGTTTTCCTGCAGGAGGACTGGCCGACGCTGGTCGTGCTCGGCGTGCTGGTTTTCCCCGTGCTGCCGTTGCTCATCTTCGTGGGCAATGCGCTGAACTCGCAGACGGTGGCCGTATGCATGCCGGCGGCGATGCAGTGGCAGGGCCACAAGGCGGTGGAACGTCAGGATCTTGCCTTCTTCCACGACCTCTTCGCAGGTCAGGTGGCGTCGCGCATTTCGCAAGTCGCATCCGCCGTGCAGCAGCAGATCGTCGTGGCCTTCTACAGAATACCGCTGTTTCTGGTGCAACTCGTCGGTTCGCTCGTTCTGCTTGGCGCGTTGTCCTGGCCGCTGGCGCTTCCGGTTTTCCTCTGGATCTCCGCCAACATCGCCATTGCGGTGGTGGCGGTACCCCAATATTCCGAGCGGTCGCGCCGCTCGGCGCGGGGGCGAAGCCTCGTGGTCGGCGCCATGACCGACCTCTACAGCAACATTCAGATGGTCAAGCTGTTTGCGGCGGAAGACAGCGAGGCGGGCGCGATGCGGACCGTGATGGAAAACGCCATCGAGACCCAGCAGCGCGAAAGGCGCATCTATCTGACGACCGATATGGGCGTCGTCCTGCTCAACGTTGCCCTCTTTCTCACCAACGTTGCCATAGGGCTCTGGGGATTTGTCGCCGGCTTCGTCACGGTTGGTCAGTTCGCCGCTTCGATCGCCATCGTGCAGCGGCTCAATGCCAACTCCCGTGCCTTCCTGCAGATGGGCCAGCAGATTTTCCAGGCGGTGGGCACGATCCGCGACGCAATGCCGGTCGTGACGACGCCGCCGACCATAAAAGACGCGCCGAACGCCAAGCCGCTCGACGTCACGGCCGGCGAAGTCGAGTTCAAGAACATCCAGTTCGAATACCGCGAGGGGCAACGGGTGATCGAAGACCTGTCGCTCACCGTGCGCGCAGGCGAGAAGGTCGGGCTCGTCGGCCTCTCCGGGGCCGGCAAGTCGACCCTTGTCAGCCTGCTCCTGAGGTTCTTCGAGCTGAAGGGCGGCGCGATCCTGATCGATGGGCAGGATCTCCGCAGCGTGACCCAGGCCAGCCTTCGGGAGAGCATCGGCGTCGTCACCCAGGACGTCTCACTGCTGCATCGCTCCGTCGGCGACAACATCCGTTATGGCCGGCCCGATGCCCCGCCGGAGGCGTTGGAGCGCGCCGCGATGCTGGCCGAGGCCGACGGCTTCATCGCCGATCTCAGAGATGGCGAAGGCCGCACCGGCTACAACGCTTTCGTCGGCGACCGCGGGGTGAAACTTTCCGGCGGCCAGCGTCAGCGCGTCGCGATCGCCCGGGTGTTGCTCAAGGACGCGCCAATCCTGGTTCTCGATGAGGCGACGTCCGCATTGGACAGCGAGGCCGAGGCGGCGGTCCAGGACAAGCTCGCTCTTCTGATGGAAGGCAAAACTGTGATCGCCATCGCCCATCGCCTGTCGACGATTGCCAGGATGGACCGGATCGTCGTCCTCGACAAAGGCCGCATCGTCGAGGAGGGAAAACCATCGGCGCTGCTGGAGCGCGACGGGCTCTATGCCCGACTGTGGAAGCTTCAGACCGGCGGCTATATTGCCGACGCCCTCGAGGAGATGTGAGCCGCCCTCGGTGATGATGTTTTGCTCATGGCCGGCTCGATACATTCTGCTTTCACTCCGGAAACCGGACTTGGCTGAACTCGTTTCCACCATAACGTTCGGAAGCCGATCCCAACTTCATCGCTCATGAGCGAAGCCATAATCCCGAACTCCCGTGCCGCCATTCTCGAGCGGCGATCTGCCGGCGCGCTGACATGGTCCGGCCCCGCCCTGATGTTGTTCGCGCGGTCGGCTTTCGCTGTTGCCGCGCAGGGCCTGGTTGCGGCCGTGTACGCTGCGCACGGTTCGGCGACGCCCTGGCGCGACGCAGGGGCTTGGCTGCCGGTATACGGCAGCTTGATCGACGCGGGCTGCCTTGGACTCCTTTGGTGCCTTGCGCGGCGCGAGGGCATCACGTTGCTCGATTTGGTCGGTTTCGATCGCAACCGCTTGGGGCGCGATCTGTTGTTGGACGTTGCGCTCATCCTCCCGAGCCTCGTTTTCATCTACGTTGGGATCACCGCCAGCAGCCTGTTGGTCTATGGCAACCCTGACGCACCGCAAATATACGGACCTTTGCCGCTCTTGCCTGCGCTCTACGGGGTGCTGATCTTTCCGTTGGTCTGGGGCATTACGGAGCAGACCACCTATAACGGCTATCTTCTGCCGCGTTTCCAAGTCTTGTCGGGAAGCACGGGATTTGCCGTTGCCGTCGTAGCGTTTTCCTGGTCGTTTCAGCATGCGGTGATGCCGCTGACGTTCGACCCACACTTCATGCTCTACCGGCTCTTGGCACCGATCGCGCATTCGACATTCATCACCCTCGTGTACCTGCGCGTGCGCCGCATCCTGCCGCTGGCGACGGCGCATTGGCTCATGGATGGGGCGTCGGTATTCATCGGCATTCTGTGGCCGCTGTTGCGGTAGAAGGGTTCAAACGGGCTGAGATGCCCACTTTAGACCGAAGCCTCCGATCGACGAAATCGAAAGCCTGGGTTTGAGCTACATGGGGTCTCGGGAATTGGCCAGTTGACGAACAGGCCTCCAACCGTATAGTCCGCGCCCATCCAGGCCGCCCGGCCTGAGCCCCTATGGCGGAATTGGTAGACGCGCTCGACTCAAAATCGAGTTCCGCAAGGAGTGCTGGTTCGATCCCGGCTAGGGGCACCATTTTTAAATTCCCACCCACTTCTTATTGAACCTAATGGCGTGGGTGGGATCGTCCACGACGCCCTCGACGGCCACCGAATGGTTGCGTCTTGCCTGTTGCCGCAAGCTGCCCAAGCTTCCGCTGAACGGTGCGCGGACCAGCCCCAAGCGCAATCTGGCGTTCCTCACCGCACGCGATCAGGCGTGCCGCGGTCCCGCAAAAAGACGTTGCCGCAAAGTCGATCGCTGCCCGACGGACATGTTTCCTCCCGCGAACTACCCACCAGACCCGGCCCACGGATGCAACCTCGGGAGGTGAGATATGCGGGCATTATGGCACGATGCGAAACAGCTTCGTCTTGGATCGTGCTGCGGGCCGGAGCCGCCGCCGTGCCTAGCGCAGGGCCGCCACGACGTCGGCGAAGTCGGCCCGCTTGCCATTGCCGGCGCGACGCAATTGCACCTCGACCGGCTTGCCGTCGGATTGGTCGCAGTAGACGATGGGTCCGGGCCGCACCCATTTGTCGCCCCACTCGGTCAGCGCGATAATGACCGTTTTGAATTCCAGCCCCTTCCGGGTCAGGACGTAGTCGGCCTGCTCGCCGGCGGCACCCGGGCGACGGTCCATCAGGCCGGCCTCGACGAAATCCTCGAGGCGCTTGGCCAGGATGTTGGTGGCGATCCCCAGGCTCTTCTGGAATTGCGAAAAGCGCGTGCAGCCGCCGAATATCGCGTCGCGCAGGATCAACAGGCTCCAGCGCTCGCCGACCAGTTCCAGGGCGCGTGAGGCCGAGCAGTTTTGTTTTTCATAGAGACGACCAAGCATGGTGTGAACATACCCTATTGACTTGCATCATGCAAGTATGCATTGTGCTTGCATGATGCAAGCGACAGAGGTCGAGAGAGTGTCGCTCCACTTCATCGCCCGAGATTTCGGGTGTCCATCAACCAATCAGATCCAGACAGGAGATATGTTATGAAAAAGGAAGAAGATTACACGACGTCATTCGTCGTTAAGCAAAGCCCCGAAGAGGTTTTTGCCGCGGTTGTCAATCCGCGAGCCTGGTGGTCGGAAGATATAGATGGCGATACCAACAAGCTCGGTGCGATATTCTACTATCATTTCAAGGATATCCACCGCGGCACATTCAAGGTCACGGAGCTTGTGCCTGGCAAGAAGGTCGTCTGGCACGTCGTCCAGAACTACTTCAACTTCGTCAAGGATGCGACCGAGTGGACCGGCACGGACGTGGTCTTCGAGATCGCGCCGACCGAAAAGGGGACCGAGCTGCGTTTCACCCATGTCGGGCTGACGCCGAGTGAAGAATGCTACGATGTCTGCCATGACTCGTGGCGCTTCTATGTCGCGAGTCTCCGCGACCTGATTTCGACGGGCAAGGGGCAACCCAACAAGGGCGAAGAGAACGCCAACCCAACGGTTGTGCCGCAAAACGAGGACCTCGGCGCCGTCGAGCGCAAGGCGGCAGGCGATGGCGCCGGGATGATCGTCATGACGACGGCAGCGGCGAAGCCTGGCATCGAAAGCAAGGTGCGGAATGCCCTGCGGGACGTGGCGGGGGCGGCCCGCAAGCAAAGCGGGTGCATCGACTATAGCGTCTTTCGCTCGGAGGCAGAGCCCAACGTTACCATCTGCGTCGAGCGCTGGGCATCGAAGCAGGAGCGCGACGCTTTTCTACGCTCGGCGGACGCGAAGAATTTCGTTTCGGCCATAACCGGCGCCTTCCTGGAGCGGCCTTCGCCGATCTCCTACACGACGTTGGAAGTCGGGTCCTAGTTGCAAGGTTCGCCCGGCGACGGCGCCGGCTGCCCTGGAGCAATGCAATGGGGAGACGGCGTCCAAGCGTGTGAACAGAAAACCATAGCCTACTTGCATGATGCAAGAACGAATAGCTTGTATTTATGCAAGAGGAGGAGAGATCGCCGTGCCGAAATCGATGGAAGTCACAAACAAAGCCGTTCTCGTGACCGGGGCCAATCGCGGCCTCGGCAAGGCGCTGGTCGAGGAAATATTGAGGCGGGGTGCCAAGCGCGTCTATGCCGGCGCGCGCAAACCGCTCGCCCACGCGGATCGGCGCGTCACGCCGCTGATCCTGGACGTGACCGATGCGGTGCAGATTGGGGCGGCTGTCGAGCGGATCGGGTCTCTCGATATCCTCATCAACAACGCCGGCATCGGGCTCTACGACGATCTTGGCGATCGTGCTGCGCTCGAGCGACACCTCGCCGTCAACCTGCTCGGCGTGCATGGCGTAACCCACGCATTCCTGCCGCTGCTCACGCATTCGCGCGGCGCCGTGGTCAACATCCTGTCGGAAGCGGCTCTCGTTCCCTTCCCGATTATTCCGTCTTACTCACTATCGAAGGCCGCCGCGTTTTCCATGACGCAATCGCTGCGTGCTCTCGCCGGCGCTCGTGGCGTGAGCGTTCATGCAGTCCTGTCCGGTCCCATCGACACCGACATGAGCAGAGACGCCGATATACCGAAGAGCTCCGCGGAGAGCGTCGCGAAAGGCATCCTGGACGGCATGGCGCGAGGGGAAGAGGAAATCTTCCCTGATCCAAAATCGGCATCCATGGCCGAGAGCTGGCGCGGCAGCGCGTTCAAAGCGCTCGAACGCCAGATGGCGGCTTTCGTCCAAGCCATGCCCACCAAGCCATAGGCGACTGGCCATCGATGCGCTGCCAGCATTTGCAATTCAGCGCCCCACAGTGGAGTGGAACGTCATGCTGTTGAACGCAACCTTCCCCGGTTTTCACCAGCGGATCACGATGACTTTGTCGGTCCCGTTGGCGAGTTCGACAGCTTCGGTGCCATCCGGTTTGCGGCTTTGGATTCTGGCGCTCTCGACAGCTTCAACGCCAACAACGTTGACTGCAAAGGCTTCATCGATTTCGGCGGCACAGACCAAGGTGTCCGGCGGCAGGTCCTTTACTTGATCCAACAACTCGCGAAGCTTCATGGTCGAATCTCCTTGGCGATAGCAGGAATGAGCAGCACGCTTTCGCCGCACATTCGGAACCATGTCCCTTGAGAAAGGTTCCCGATGAGGTGGAGATGCCGCAGAATGGGACGAACACGGCGATCCGCCCGTCGCGATGATGTGAACGCGCCGTGCGAAGCATCTGTCTCAAATCCCTGTCCCTAATGCTGCCGGCGCAATTCCTTGTTGATCATGCCGCCCATCGCTAGACCGACCGCCATCACCGCAAAAGTCGCCGCGATAGATCGCTTCGGCAGCACCGTCTCCCAACCTGGCGTCAACCGCTTCGGCACGAAGCCATAATCTGTTGCCGCGGCAATGGCCGCTGCCGCCAACGCATCGCGAAATATCAGAAGCGACGGACGCGACGGCCTCGAGGCGAGCCATAGTTCGAAAAGGAATGCCCAGAAGATGGAGGAAGCGTGATGCGTGCCATAGCCGACGAGCGTGTGCGCCACGTCACCGCGCCGCACCGACGCGGCCTGTTCGCCGTAGAGCCAGTGGCTGGTCGCATTCGTGGGCTGCAGGGCGCCTTTGCCTTCCCGCCTGGCAAGCAGGGCCAATGCAGCTGTCGTGGCGAAGCTGACGATCGTACCCGAAACGGCTGCGGACAATCCTGTCCGGATCAGACTTTTCACTTGGTCCTCCGTCGTTTCGCGGTCGGCTCCTTGGAACGCCTTTGTGAATTCGCGGCAGTGTCGTGATTGCCAAAACGGCAAAACGAGTCCGAAGTTCCGGGAACGGACTTTTGGTTGGACGTTATCCCAGGAGCGTCCTCCGGGATAACGCCTTTGAAGTCCGGCTGCCTTTCCTCGCAAGCTACGGATCGTACCCTGAGCCGCTATTACATCGGCCCCGGCACCATCTTGGTCGGCTGCTCAGGCATCGGAAACGGATAGTTGTCGCATTTCACGTCCGGGTTCGTCGGGCTGAACATTCCGAGCGGGTTGTCCTTGAACAGCCAGGCGTGAAGGTCGTAGTGGTGGAACTCCTTCGGGATGAGCGGGTAATGCCCCTCCATCGGCCCCTGGAATGTCTGGCCGAAGAGCTTCGGCGGCTCCTTTGTGTCCGGCGTCAAGGGCACGAGCCATTCCGCGCCGACCAGGCGCAATTCGCCGCCGACCGGCTCATAGATCAGCACATTGGGGCGCGTCGGATCCGCGGTCGGGCCGACAGTCGTGACATTGACGAAATGGATGCCCATCGCGCCCTTCGGGTAGTCCATCGCCCCCTCTACCTTTTCGCCGCTGTAGAAGACGCATCCTACCGTCGATAGATAAAGCTCGCGAATGGCAACCTTGTAGTCTTCATACCTGGACAGCGATTTACGCAGGGCATCGATCTCGGCTTTGTCGGGTTCGGCCGCCCGAGGAGTGGCGGCGTTCAGACACGCGCCAATGAGACCTGCCAAGGTGAGGATACCGACACGCCTGAGGTGAGTTGTTTTCATCATGCATTCCTCCCAGATTTTTTTCTTCTGGCCGTGCAGGACCGAGGCGGCAGTGATGCTGGACGCGCGGCCGTAATTGATCGCCTCATCCCGGTTGGGACTGCGTCGATGCTAATCCTTTCCGCTGATCGGGAGAATTAACCCTGACGACCTAGGCCCGAGAGAGCCGACGGTGCAGAGACGGACGGTCGGGCCCACTTTGGACCCCATGCACTAGCGCCGGCGCAGCAGGCTCCTCATCCGGTTGCGCAGCAGGCGCGCCATGTTGCGGGTTTCGCGGTAGAGGTGAAGCTGCGACGCCGCCTGGCGGGCGGGGCGGTCGGCGTCCGGCGTCAGCCCGATCACCAGCGTGCCCATCGGCTTGCGTTCGCTCCACAGCCGGCTCATCACCGGATGGTCGGGCACCGCGCAGGAATCGGTCATCATGATGTTGGGGTCGTCGAGATGCTGCCTGGTCACCTCGATCATCAGCAGCGTGCCCGGCGAATAGGCAGCGAGCGTCTCGTCATAGGCGGTCTTCCAGGTGTAGGCGACGCCGGCCTCCACAAAGACGATCAGGCAGGCGATGGTGCGGCCGTCGAGCGTCAGCGAATGGATGCGGCAGAGATCCTGCTCGGCCAGCCGGTGCACCGCCTCGCGGGCGAAGGCGGCGCGGTAGCGGTCGATCGCCATGGCGGTGCGCTCGCGGCCTTTCCAGCCGGCAGCCTCCAGCGTCAGGAAATTTTCGATGGCGTGGCGGATCTCGTCAGGCCCGCGCGCCACGACATGCTCCAGCCGGCCGAGGTCGGCGAGGCGGCGCTTCAGGCGGCGGAACTCGCGATAATGGTGCGCGCGCAGCGAAGCTTTCAGATATTCCTCGCCATCGAGCTCGCTTTCGAGCACCGGGCGCTCGGCCTTGCCGGTGGTGACCAGCGTCAGGCCGCGCGATTCGGCGACGCTGGCGAGCAGGCTCGCCACCGGGCCATCCAGCCTTATGTCGGGCAGCACGAAGACCTTCGGCAGCTTGAGATGCGGCCTCGACAGCATCGCGAAGAAATCCTCGATGACGCCGATCGGATCGTCGCGGTCGACCAGGGGCGTGCCGATCGGGCCGAACGGGCTCGACCAGGTGCGCATGACGGGAACCCCGAGCGGCACCACCGGTCGCTCGACCGAGAACGGCACCAGCAGGCGCAGCCGGTTGCGATACTGGTCACCGTCCCGGATGACGGCCAGCCGCACCTCGCGGTCCTCGAGCCTGGGCATGGCCGGCGCCAGGAAGCGCGGATTGAAGAAGACGTTGGACTCGATCGTGCGGGTACAGAGATAGTCGAGCTCCTCGACCAGGTCGAAGCCGGCGGAGGCCGGATAGATGGCAAGCTTGCGCTCGGGCCGGTTGTTGGCGAGGATCTCGACATGGGCGGGATCGGCTTCGCGGGCAAGCCCGGCAAGGCCGGACACCATGGCGCCGGCCGGGCCGCCGCTGGTTTCCTCGAGCAAGGGGACGGCAGCCATCAGGCGGCTCCTTTGGCGGGCACGAAAATGACCATGGCGATGCCGAGCTTGCGCCAGACCGTAAAGGACAGCGCGCCGGCCTCGAAGATCATGGCGAAGACGGTGGCCATCGCCGCGCCCCACAGACCGAAGAGCGGGATCAGCACGACGCTAAGCGCGATGTTGAAGGCCAGCGTCAGGGCATAGACAGCGGCACAGATATTCTGGTTGCCGCTCATGGTGAGCAGGCTTTCGCAAGGGCCGACGGCGGCCCGCGCGACGACGCCGAGCACCAGCAGGAACAGCAGCGGATAGCCGGCGGAAAATTCGGGACCGAACAGGGTCAGCATCGGCTCGCCCAGGGCCAGCACGAGCAGCGCCATCGCCAGCGACGGCCAGAAGGTCCACGACACCGTTTCGCGGGCGAAGGCGGCGAGCTTTTGCGGCTCGCCATGGGTGAACTGCGCATAGCGCTGGGCGACGCCGGCCTTGACGGCGAAATAGACGAAATGCACCAGCGCCAGCGTCTTGACGGTGGCGAAATAGACGGCGACGTCGTTGGGATCGAGATAGGCGCCGACCATCAGCACGTCGGCATTGGTGAGCAGGAAGAAGAAGCTCTCGACCAGGAAGATCGGCAGCGAGACGATGAACCATTGGCCGAAATGCAGCTTCATCGGCCCGGCCGGAATTCTTTTGTCGATGCGCGAGGTGACGCCGACGAGCTGACCGAGCGTGGTGGCGTAGGTGGCGGCGATCGCGGCGAAGATCGCCGTTCTGGCGTCCGGCGCGTAGCCCGCCAGCAGCATCAGCGCCATGAACGCCAGGATCAGCAGCGGCCGCACCAGGAATGTCGGCGACAGCGCAAACAGCGCCCAGGAATTGGCCCGCGCCAGCCCTTGCAGCAGGTCGGACATGGCGATCATCGGCAGGCAGATGATGCCGAGGATGAACGGCACGACATAATAGTTCTCGATAAAGGGCGACAGCAGCCAGACGCCGAGCGCGCCGAGGCCGGCGATCACCGTCGAGGCAATCAGCACGAACAGCCGGCTGGCCCGCACGATGCCGCGCAATTCGGCCAGCATGCCGCGCTCGCGATATTCGGGAATGAAGCGGATGATCGAGGTGTGAAAGCCGAGGCAGGCGAGATTGCCGACGATGACCATCGTCACCCACACGAGGACGAAAATGCCGTATTCGAACGACCCCATCCAGCGCGCCATCAAAACCTGGCTGACGAAGGCGATGACGGCGCTGACGATGCGGACCGAAAAGGCGATCAGCGACATGCGGCCGGCCTCGCCGCGCGCGCCGGCGCTGAACAGGACGGCATCGATCAGGCCAAGCAGCGGCCTGATGCGCAGCGCAACGCGCTGCGGCAGGAACCGCCCGGCTGTCGTCGCCGCGGAAAAGCGCACCCCGATACTCTCCGTTTTCCGCCAATTTACAGGGTGTTGGTGTAGCGGAGACACATTAAGGAACGGTTGGGTGGGCTTTCCTTCGCCCCGTCTCGGGGAGAAGGCGCCGGCAGGCGGATGAGGGGCGGGTGCGCTGCTTCATATTCATCATTCGCGCAACCCTTCACCCTGCTCGGTAGTGTCTCAGTTTGAAATACGCGGAAACGCCTATCTCGTTTGCCCCATATGCCAAAACGCCTATATGCTTAGCGGAACGCATGGCAGCAACAATGGTCTACACTGTCATCTGGTATGGAAGGCAGGGCATCGTCGACAAGGTGATCTTCGACGAGGAGAAGACCGCGAAAGATCATGCAACCTCCATGTTCCAAACCCGAAAGGGTGACGATGGAATCGTGTCCGTTGAAGTTCGTAAGGACAACGGCGCTGTCGTCTTTAGCCATGCGGAGAACTAGGAATGCCAACCGGACCTAAAGGCCAGGAAGGATGTTCTGCCACCACTTACCAGCTCACAAACAAGCTCATCAAGATCGGTGCCGAGGTTATCAGCCATGGGTGTTATGTCGCCTTCCAGATGCGGAGGTCGCTATCCCGAGGCAACTCTTCCCCGACATCCTGCGGCTGATCGCGGAACTCCGGCCATCGCCCTATCCATCACCGGCGTGACCGGCCCGGTTGTCATGCGTTTCAGCAAAACCAGGGGAGAACTATGCCTTGAAGAAAGCGAAATCGACATCCTCGGCCAGCAGCGGGCAGACATCACGACTTTGGCCGATCACCAACGCCATTTTTGCCGGGTCTGGTCTTGCAACTGGTGCCAGTTTGCGCAAACCTCAGTCTCAACAGACCGGTAATCCGGTGGATGCCTGATTACCTGAATCTGGGAGGGGCGAAGTGTTAGGCGAGCCCATTACCGTTCTGATGGTCAATGAGTATCCTGACTACATTGATGCACAAGTGTGGGCTGCTGAGCTGAAAACCCGTGTGCCGCAGCTGGAGTTCAGGCTTTGGCCAGACGCCGGGAACAAAAGTGACATAGATATTGTGCTGATCGACAAGGGCGCCAGTCCTGGCTTTTTTGATGCCATGACGGGGCTAAGCGCCGTCGTCTATTTGGGAGCTGGTGTCGAGGGTATTGATCTTCAGAGCTTTCCCAAGAGTGTTCCGCTCATCAGGCTCGCAACGCGTGAGCAGGCTTCGGAAGTGGTGCAGTACATCGTCCTTCGCGTTCTCTGCCAGCAACGGCATGTTGCGGATTACATTAGTCTACAAGCCCGCAAGTTGTGGAATCCGATCGCGCCGCGGAAGATCTCCGAGACAAGAATAGTTGTGCTGGGTGCGGGCCGGATCGGTGGCTGGGCCGCAAAGCTGTTTGCGGACTTGGGCTACGACACAGCAGTCTGGTCTCGTCATCAAAAGACGCTTCCTGGTATACACAGTTACTTTGGCCGTGCCCAGCTTGCGGACGCACTCACAAGTCGGGACTACGTTATCTGTTCACTTCCCCTGACTGGTGACACTCGTGGGATACTGAACTCGAGTGCCTTTGGAAAAATGAAGCGAGGTGCCTACCTTGTGAATGTCGGCAGGGGCGCGCATGTCAACGAAGCCGACCTGATCCGCGCTCTCGACGAAGGTCAGCTTTCTGGTGCTTGTCTTGACGTGTTTGAGCGTGAACCGCTGGAGGCTTCATCGCCGTTGTGGACTCATCCCAAGGTGACCGTCACACCTCATGTCGCGAGCTTCTGGGTGGATTCTGGAATCGACCAGGCCGCAGATCTCTGCGGTCAAGTCGCAAGAGGAGAGCCTCTGTCCAACAAGATCGACCTCGAACGGGGTTATTGAATCGAAGTAGTGTCTTTACCCACTTTAGCAAGTTCCGATCTTCATGAAGCGCGGACATCAGCGCGTGCGTCACCCGGCTATTAGATTTCAAACTGAAACACCACCGACGGTCGAGATACAGAAAATTCGAAATGCGTATTTTGGTGTCGGCGGGACAGCGCCCCCTGTGGCCTGCCGGCCATCTCCCCCTCAAATGGGGAGATCGACTAGTCGCCAACGCCTCTGCTGCCCCTCATCGCCCTTTCGGGCACCTTCTCCCCGTATGACGGGAGAAGGAAAGTAGGCGCTTACGCAAACGCCCCGTGGCAGTGCTTGTATTTCTTGCCTGAGCCGCAGGGGCAGGCTTCGTTGCGGCCGACCTTGCCCCAGGTCGCCGGGTTCTTCGGGTCGCGGTCTTCGGGGGCGACGATGGCGTTGGTCTCTTGGCGGACCAGAACGGCCGTCTCGCCGCCTTCGAAATCGTCCTCGCCGGTGAAGCCGTCGATATGGCTGCCGAACATGTCGGGGGCTTCGGGCGGCGGCGCATCGGCCGCCTGGCGGACCAGTTCGACGCGCATCAATTGCGCGGTGACGGCCTGGCGCAGATTGCCCAGCATCGCCTGGAACAGCTCGAACGCTTCGCCCTTGTATTCCTGCAGCGGATCGCGCTGCGCATAGCCGCGGAAGCCGACGACCGAGCGCAGATGGTCGAGATTGACGATGTGCTCGCGCCACAGATGGTCGAGCGTCTGCAGCACCACCGAGCGCTCGACATAGGTCATCACGTCGGGGCCGAAACGCTCGGCGCGCTCCTTGGCGGCGGCGTCGGCGGCCTGGCTGACGCGCTCGCGGATGTCGTCCTCGGCGATGCCTTCTTCCTTGACCCAGTTCTCGACCGGCAGATCGAGATTGAGGAATTCGGCGATCTCGGCCTTGAGGCCGGCGACGTTCCACTGCTCGGCATAGGCGTTTTCGGGAATGTTCTTGGCGACGATCTCCTCGATGACGCCTTCGCGCATCTCTGTGATGGTTTCGGACAGGCCCTCGCCGTCCATCAGCTCGATGCGCTGCTCGAACACCACCTTGCGCTGGTCGTTTGAGACGTCGTCGTATTTCAAGAGGTTCTTGCGGATGTCGAAGTTGCGCGCCTCGACCTTCTTCTGCGCCTTTTCCAGCGCCTTGTTGATCCAGGGGTGGATGATCGCCTCGTCTTCCTTGAGGCCGAGCTTCTGCAGCATGCCGTCCATGCGCTCGGAACCGAAGATGCGCATCAGGTCGTCCTGCAGCGACAGGAAGAATTTCGACCTGCCGGGATCGCCCTGGCGGCCCGAGCGGCCGCGCAACTGGTTGTCGATGCGGCGCGATTCATGGCGTTCGGTGGCCAGCACGTAGAGGCCGCCGGCGGCGAGCGCCTTTTCCTTCAGCCGGGCGATGTCGTCGCGGATTTCCTTTTCCCTGGCCTCGCGCTCGGGGCCGGCCGGCATGTCGCCAAGCTCCTCGGCGATGCGCATGTCGGCATTGCCGCCGAGCTGGATGTCGGTGCCGCGGCCGGCCATGTTGGTGGCGATGGTGATGGCGCCGGGCTTGCCGGCCTGGGCGACGATCGCCGCCTCGCGCTCGTGGTGGCGGGCGTTCAGCACCTCGAAATCCTTGAAACCTTCCTTGCGCAGGCGTTCGGCCAGTTGCTCGGACTTCTCGATGGAAGTCGTGCCGACCAGCGTCGGCTGGCCCTTGGCGCGGGCTTCCTTGATCTCCTTGACGATCGCCTTGTATTTCTCCTCGACCGTCCGGTAGACCTCGTCGTCTTCGTCAATACGGATGACCGGCAGGTTGGTCGGGATCTCGGTGACGTCGAGATTGTAGATGTTGGCGAATTCCTCGGCCTCGGTCAGCGCCGTGCCGGTCATGCCGGCGAGCTTCTTGTAGAGGCGGAAATAGTTCTGGAAGGTGACCGAGGCGAGCGTCTGGTTCTCCGGCTGGATCGCCACATGCTCCTTGGCTTCGAGCGCCTGGTGCAGGCCCTCCGAATAGCGGCGGCCGGGCATCATGCGGCCGGTGAACTCGTCGATGATGACGATCTCGCCGTTGCGCACGATATAGTCCTTGTCCCGCTGGAACAGCCGGTGCGCCTTCAGCGCGTTGTTGACGTGGTGGACGATGGCGACGTTCTCGACGTCGTAGAGCGACTCGCCCTTGAGCAAGCCGGCATCGCGCAGCATGTTCTCCAGCTTCTCGGTGCCTTCCTCGGTGAAGATCGACGTCTTCTGCTTCTCGTCGATCTCGTAGTCCTGCGGCTGCAGCTGGATGATGAAGGTGTCGATGGTGTTGTACATTTCCGAACGGTCCTCGAGCGGACCGGAAATGATCAGCGGCGTGCGCGCTTCGTCGACCAGGATGGAATCGACCTCGTCGACGATGGCGTAGCTGTGGCCGCGCTGCACCATCTGGGCGCGCTCGTATTTCATGTTGTCGCGCAGATAGTCGAAGCCGAGCTCGTTGTTGGTGGCGTAGGTGACGTCGGCGGCGTAGGCGACGCGGCGCTCCTCGTCGGACAGGCCATGGACGATGACGCCGACCTTGAGGCCGAGGAATTTGTAGACGCGGCCCATCCATTCGGAGTCGCGCGTGGCCAGATAATCGTTGACGGTGACGACATGGACGCCGTTGCCGGCGAGCGCGTTGAGGTAGACCGGCAGCGTCGCCACCAGCGTCTTGCCTTCGCCGGTGCGCATCTCGGCAATGCCGCCGTTGTGCAGCACCATGCCGCCGATCAGCTGCACGTCGAACGGCCGCATGCCCAGCACGCGGCGGGCGGCCTCACGCACGGTGGCGAAGGCCGGCACCAGGAGGTCGTCGAGGCTGGCGCCGTTGGCGATGTCCTGGCGGAATTTGTCCGTGCGGGCCTGAAGCTCGGCGTCGGAAAGCGCCCGCATCTCGTTTTCCATGGCATTGATCGCCTCGACGCGCGGCCGGGTCGATTTGACCCGACGATCGTTGGAGGAGCCGAAAACCTTACGGGCGAGACCGCCGAGACTGACCATCCGATGGCCCTTTCGATAGCATTCCAAGTCATTGCGACAGGCGCCGGCCGGCCCCCATCAACTCAACGTGAACGCGGACAAACGCAAAAAGCGCCCGGAAAACGGTTCTGGACGCAAAGTCGTTGGACAGATAAGAGGGGGCTCATTCGATGTCAACGCCGCGCTCGCCCTGTCGACCGCGCCAAATTCCGCCACAATCCTGCTGGTCTGGAAGCCATTCCGCTCTAGCTACCCCGCTTTGGAGATAATCGTAATGTCAGTATTGTTCCGCCGCGCGTCGCTCGCCAGCCTTGGTCTGGCATTCGGGCTATCGGCCCTCTCGCTGTCGCCGCTGATGGCGCAGGAAGCCGCCCCTGCCCAGCCGGCAGCACCCGCTCCGGCGGCCAAGCCGGTCGATCCGAACGCCGTGGTCGCCACCATCAACGGCCAGACGCTGACCGAGGCAGACCTTGGGCTTGCCGAGGGCGAGCTGTCGCAGCAATTCGCGCAGCTTCCGCCCGAGCAGCGCCGCGCCGCGGCGCTTTCGGCGGCGATCGAAATCCGCGTCATGGCGGCTCAGGCGGTGACCACCGGCCTCGACAAGGATCCCGACTTCCAGCGCCGCATGGCCTTCCTGCAGCAGCGCGCGCTGCATGGCGAAATGGTCGAGAAGGGCGTCGTCGACAAGGTTACCGATGCCGAGGTCCGCGCCCGCTACGACCAGGAAATCGCCAACACGCCGCCCACCAATGAGGTGCACGCCCGTCACATCCTCGTGAAGACGAAGGAAGAGGCAGACGCCATCATCAAGCAGCTCGACGGCGGCGCCGACTTCCAGAAGCTTGCCAACGAGCACACCAGCGATCCGAGCGGCAAGACCAGCGGCGGCGATCTCGGCTGGTTCGGACCTGGCCAGATGGTGCCGGAATTCGACAAGGCGGTGTTTGCGCTGGCGGTCGGCAAATATACCGACCAGCCGGTGCAGTCACAGTTCGGCTGGCATGTCATCAAGGTTGAGGACAAGCGCACCAAGCAGCCGCCGGCGTTCGACCAGGTCAAGGACCAGGCGCGCCAGGCGGTCATCCGCGACAAGTATTTCGCGCTGGTCAAGTCGCTGCGCGCCAACGCCAAGGTCGACATCCCCGATGCGAACCTGAAGAAGACGGTCGACGCGCTGGAAAGCGCCAAATAGGCCAGATTGGGCTATGACAGGGCGCGCTGCCGCCCTGTCGCTTCTATTTGGTAGGGCGAGCGATGATGCGTCGACGCCGCCGCCGGACCGCCGTGGCGTCGCCGGCATCGTCAGCGACGATGCCTTTCAAGACATAGCCGACCGCCCTGCGTAAGATCGCCTCGTCCTCGTCCAGGCGGTCTGTCAGAAGGTGCGCCCAGGCAAACGAGGCGATCAAGTCGGCGACGACAGTGGCATCGACGTCGGCTGCCACCTCTCCCCTTGCCTTGGCGCGTTCGACCATCTGGCCGGTATGGATGCGACGCCCTCTTGCGTATTCGGCGAGGGCGGCGGCGGCTTTTTCGTCCGACTGCGCCTCGGCAATCAGCGATCGGAACACGCTGCCCGACGATGTGTCGCGCCAGTGCGCGAACAAGCTCTTCAGGAAGCCGACGAGATCCTCCGCAAGGTTCCCGGTATCGGGATTGTCGACGCGCTTTTGCCGCTGGTAAACGTCGAGCAGCAAGGCGGCCTTGCTTGGCCACCAGCGATAGATCGTCGGTTTTCCGGCGCGTGCGCGGCGCGCCACCGCCTCGATCGAGAAGCCGGAATAGCCGGCTTCGACCAGTACGGCCTCGGCGGCATCGAGAATGGCATCGGCGCTTTCCGGGCTGCGCCGTGCGCCAGCCGACTTGCGCCCGGGATCGGTGATTTCGCCCATCTCTTCTTCCTTACCCGTGAGTTCAGCAGCCATCATATACAACTCTTGACGAAACGGAACGATCCGTTTTATATGTAACGGAACGTTCCGTAACGATGAGGAGAACGCCAATGACCTCGACCGCCGCCACGCGTTTTTCGCGCCTGCGCTTCGCCCTGCTGGTGCTGCTCGGCGTCTATCCGCTGATCACAGCCATTTTGTACGTGGTTTTTCCGCTGACGCAGGAATGGCAAATCTGGCAGCGTACGCTGGTCATCGCGCCGCTGATGGTCTCGATCATGATCTGGGGGCTGATTCCGGGCGTGCAGCGGGCGTTTCGCGGGTTCATCAACCCAGCGGTCCGCTGATGTTCATTCCAGCGCTTGCGACGTCTCCGAGGCAACGCGCCACGCGCCATCGGCCAGCACGAGCTCCAGCGTCACCCGTGCCTTGCCGGTCAGGCGCTGCGCCGATGTGTCCTTCGGCACATAGTCGTAGCGCATGGCGAAAACCACGTCGGCACGGTCCTTGCCGTGCGGCGTCACCTCAAGGCTGCCGGGCTCGAGACCGAACGACCACGATGCCCATTGCGCGAACCAGTCGGTCTTGACCTTGACGATCGCCTCGCTGTCGTAGCGCGTGCCGTAGATGATGGCCGACGCACCGTAGAGCCGCTTGACGGTTTCGTGCATTCTCCCGGCATCAGGCGCCAGATAGTCCTCGCGCAGAAACTGCTCGATGGCGCTCTTGTCGCCGACGGAGCGTTCGAGCGCAGCCACCTGCGAAGCGGGAGCCGGGCTGACAGCCGGTTTCGGTTGCTGGGCAGTGTCTCCGCCCGGCACGAACTCGAAACGCTCGAGCAGCGATCCCTGCTCCCAGGGACGCTGCGCCTCGCGCGTTGCGGAAACGACGTCGCGGCGCACCGCGATCATCATGTCGTTGATGCTCTGTCCGGGCTCGGCCATATGCCGCAAAAGTGCGGCCGCAAAGGGCGAGTTGCGCCCCGTCCCGTCCATTGCCACAGCGCCGGGCGCCGTCGAGAAGGCGATGAACGAGCCGCGCGTCGACTCGAACTGGGCAAGGCCGGCGAGAGCCGTCGCCGAGCGCGTCGTGGCGCTGCGGCTGAGACTTCGGGCAAACGGGTTGTTGCGGCAGGCATCGAGAAAGACCAGGCTGACTTGGGTCTGCTGCTCCATGATGTCGAGGACCTCGTCGATCGGCACCGCCTCGAGCTGCAGCTTGACCGGCATGTCCAGCCTGGCGTCGACCGGCACGATGAAGTTGCGCCCGTCGACTTGCAGGCCGTGGCCGGCATAGTAGAACAGCCCGGCACCGGCACCTTGCAGCGCATCTGAGAATTCGCCGATCTTGCGTTCGAGCTCGCGCTTGCCGAGATCGTTGCCTTCGATCACCTCGAAGCCGATGGCGCGCAGCTTGTCGGCGATGTCGAGCGCATCGTTGACGGGATTGGCCAGCGTGCCGGCTTCGGCGTAGCTGCCGTTGCCGACCACAAGCGCCACGCGCCGCGCCGTCTGCGCATCGGCGCGCAGCAGCAGAAAGCCCAGAAACGCTAGTGCCAAGACCACAAGCCTGCCCATGGGGCAGGATCATAGCGCTATCGGTCGCAGCGACGCCAACAAATTTGCAACAGCCTGCTTGCTGCATGAGGCGGTGTCAGGCTTCCGGCACCCGTAACGGCTGTGAAACGCCTTGCGCCAGCGCGTGCTATCGGGCAAACCGGCGTTCCTTTCGCGATTTTTCCCGCCCGGGGTCTTCCATGTCCACACAGGTTTCGCCGCTCGCGCCGAAGAAATATGCCAAGATGCCGGCCATCGAGGGTGTGCGCATCGCCACCGCCGAGGCCGGCATAAAATACAAGGACCGCACCGACCTGCTGGCCATGGTGTTCGACGCCGGCACCACCATCGCCGGCGTGTTCACCAGGTCGAAATGCCCGTCGGCGCCGGTTGATTTCTGCCGGCAGAACCTCGTGGCTGGCAAAGCACGCGTGCTGGTCGTCAATTCCGGCAATGCCAATGCCTTTACCGGCCAGAAGGGCCGCGCCTCGACCGCACTCACGGGCGAGGTGGCGGCGAAGGCGGCCGGCTGCACAGCGGGCGAGGTATTCCTGGCCTCGACCGGCGTGATCGGCGAACCGCTCGACGCCGGCAAGTTCAGCCATCTGCTGGCCGGGCTGGTCAAGGACGGCAAGCCGGACTTGTGGACCGAAGCCGCCAAGGCGATCATGACCACCGACACCTATCCCAAACTGGCGACCGCGACGGTCAAGCTCGGCGATGCCGACGTCACCATCAACGGTATCGCCAAGGGTGCCGGGATGATCGCGCCCGACATGGCGACGATGCTTTCCTTCATCGCCACCGATGCGCCGATCGCAGCACCCGTGCTGCAGGACCTCCTGTCGCGCGGCACGGCCAAGACCTTCAACGCGGTTACCGTCGATAGTGACACCTCGACCAGCGACACGCTGCTGATGTTCGCCACGGGTGCTGCCGCCAGGCGCGGCGCGCCGGCAATTTCCGACCCCAAGGATGCGCGCCTCGGCGCCTTCCGCCGTGCCCTCGGCAAGGTGCTGAAATCGCTGGCACTGCAGGTGGTGCGCGACGGCGAGGGCGCCCGCAAGCAGGTCGAGGTCACCGTCACCGGGGCCAAATCGGCTCGCTCGGCCAAGCGCATCGCGCTTTCGATCGCCAATTCGCCGCTGGTCAAGACGGCAGTCGCCGGCGAGGACGCCAATTGGGGCCGCGTCGTCATGGCCGTCGGTAAGGCCGGCGAACCGGCCGACCGCGACCTTCTGTCGATCTGGTTCGGCGACAACCGCCTGGCCTATCAGGGCGAGCGCGACGCCGCCTATTCCGAGGAGGCGACTTCGGCGTATATGAAGCGCGACGAGATCCGCATCCGCGCCGATATCGGCATCGGCCGCGGCAAGGCGACGGTGTGGACCTGCGATCTCACCAAGGAATATGTCGCCATAAACGGCGATTATCGGAGCTGATGGCGTTGGCTTCCAGACATCCGGCAAGCGTGTTGGCGATCGTGCGCCGCTATGAGGCGGCCGGCTTTCGCGCCTGGCCGGCGGCCGCCGTCCATTATGACGGCACCTGGGTGGTTCGGCTGACGGCCGGCCACCCGGCCAAGCGGCTGAACTCGGTCAATCCGCTCGATCCGGGCGACATCCAGCACATTGCCGAGCGCATCGGTCGCGCCAGCCGCCGCTTCGACGCCTATGGCAGGCCGCTGACCTTTCGCATCTCACCGCTGTCGGGACCTGATCTTTCGAAGTACCTCGACAGCGAAGGCTGGAGCACGTTCGCGGAGTCGCTGGTCATGCGGCTGCCGCTGGCTGACGCCGCGCTCGACGATGCCATGGACCAGATTCCGTTGAAAGACATCAGCCGTTTCATCGGCGCGGCGCTCAAGGTGAGCGGCTCGGATGTGTCGCTGCGGCCGGGCCTGTCGGAGATCATCGGCGCCATCCAGCCGGAGGCCGGGCTGTTTGCGCTGGTGGCCGGCAGCGAACCGCTGGCAACGTTGATCTGCGTGCATGACGGCGACCTTGCCGGCCTGTTCGAGATCGCCACCGACAGGTCGGTGCGCAACCAGGGCCATGGCCGCCATCTCATCCGGTCGGCGCTGAAATGGGCGCGGCTGCGCGGGGCGCGGGAAGCCTGGCTGCAGGTCGAGGCGGACAACGCGCCGGCGCTGGCGCTCTACCGTTCGCTCGGATTCGACGAAGTCTATCGCTATCGCTATCGCCGGCCACCCGGCGCATGAGCGGCTTGGATACGATCGGCAAACGCCTGCTCCTGGTCGCGGCCTGCGCGCTGGTCGATGCCGACGGGCGCGTGCTTTTGGCGCAGCGGCCCGAAGGCAAGCAACTCGCCGGCCTGTGGGAGTTTCCGGGCGGCAAGGTCGAGCCCGGTGAGACGCCGGAACAATGCCTGATCCGCGAATTGTATGAGGAGATCGGCATCGAAACCGACATCCCTTGCCTGGCGCCACTCACCTTCGCCAGCCATTCCTACGATGATTTTCACCTGCTGATGCCGCTGTTCGTCTGCCGTCGATTCCGCGGCATTGCCCAGCCGAAGGAAGGCCAGGTGCTGAAATGGGTGCGGCCGCGCCAGATGCGCGATTTTCCAATGCCGCCGGCCGATGCCCCGCTGATCCAGTTCCTCATCGATCTGCTGTAACGGCCGCCTGCCGTAAATCGGGCAGCGCCGCAACGCGCTGGCAGCAGCGTTAATGAAAGATTTATCTGACCGTGAAAAATTGACGCTAGGCGGTTACGCCGATTCCACCGCTGGGGAGCGATTTGCATGAGCCTTGAAAAGGACTGGGACTCGCCTTGGCCCGACCGCCTTCCTGGCGCCGCCAATGCCGGCATGGGAATATTGCGCATCGCCCTCTTGTTCGGCTCGGCCGCGGTGGCTCTGGCCTTGATCGCGACGCCCTACCTCGACAGCCGGACCCGCTCGCAGTTTGCCCGCGACGGGCTTGATACGATGAGCACCGGCTCGATCGGCCAGCGCGATAGCTATACGCTACGCAAGAGCGTGCTGCAGCCGCTGCCCAGTTCGGTCTGCGTTATACGGGCCGATGGCAGAAGCAGCGGCGACTGCTGACTCTTCAACAGATCTCTAGGATTCGGCTGTTTCCTAGAATGCAGCTGGTTCACCGCGCGTTAAGCCTGTCGCATTAACCTTTCTTAACGGGTCGGCGCTAGGTTCGGGCAAGAGGGATGGGCGCCCATGAAAATCTTGCTGCAACGATTTTTAGACGACGAGAGGGGTGCGACGGCTATCGAATATGGTTTGATCGTCGCCGTGCTGTCGCTTGCCATTGTCGCTGGTATTGGCCAGGCTGCCGGCGCCATCCAGTGGTTGTTCAGCGATAACAGCAGCAAGCTTGCCAACGCTTTTGCACAGTGACCCGCTTAGCTTTTGCGTGGGATACGCTTAGCTTTTGCGCAAGGATCCGCTCAGGGGCCGCCGGGGTTTTCCAGGATTGTCTTCAGCGATATTTTTGCGGAGCCCGGCTTCAGCGGCTTTTGCTGAGAGGCATCGGGCGCCCAGCCTGACATCCAGACCACCGAGAAACTCGCCCTGACGCGGCCGTCGGCATCCGAAAACCGCTCCGCATAGATTTCGGCGGCGCGCGCGAACAGCGCTCGCGTGCCCGGCCGCCTGCTGCGGTCGACAAGCGCGCTGGTCTCGCCCATGGCGCGCAGGTCGGCGACCAGGCCAAACAGCGAATCGTAGCGCACCGTGATCGTCTCGACGTCGGCAACCGGCAGTGCCAGGCCGGCGCGCTGCAGCAGCGCGCCGGCGTCGCGGACGTCGGTGAACGGGATCACACGCGGGCTGGCGCCGCCATAGAGCTCGGTCTCGGCGGCAAGCAGGCTTTCGCGCAGTTCGGAGAGCGTGCCTGTGCCGGCGAAGGCGCCGAGGAAAAGCCCGTCCGGCTTCAGCGCCCGGCGGACCTGCACCAGCATGCCGGGAATGTCGTTCATCGCCTGCAGCGACAGCAGCGAGACTGCGAGGTCGAGGCTTTCCGGCTCGAATGGCACGGTTTCCAACGGCGCCAACAGTCCTGGCTGGCCACCCAGGAAAGCGGCGTCGGCCTCGACGCGCACGTTTTCCGTCACCTTGCCGCTTTCGGCGAGCACCTCTGCTGCTGCCGGCGTCTGGCAAAACAATGAGGCCGCCTTGCCGAACCTGCGTTCGACGGCGCCGAGCCGGTCGGCAAGATCCTCGGCCGCCCGCCGCATGAGGAAATCCGCGCCGGCGATGGGACGGGTCAGTGCCCGGCGCTTACGCGCCAGCCAGAGCGAGGTGTCAATTACAGGCTGCAATGGGCAGGTCCTTGTGCTTCGCTCTCTGATATAGTGATGCGGAGGACCAACCACGTGGCCGATCCCATGCCAGAGATCAAGCGTATTGCGATCAAGAGCATTGCCCGCAAGGCATTGGGCTGGCCAGCGCGCCTCTTGTTCCCGCCGGTCTGTGCCGGCTGCCGCCGCCATGTCTCGCAGCCCGGCGTGTTGTGCGGCGCCTGCTGGCCGAAACTCAGGCTGCTGGAACGGCCATGGTGCCCGGTGATGGGCACGCCGTTCACCCACAGTATGGGTGAAGGGTTCCTTTCGGCGGAGGCGATAGCCGACCCGCCGCCGTTCGAGCGCGCGCGGGCGGCGGTCGCCTATTCCGGCGTTGCCCGCCAGATGGTGCAAGGGCTGAAATACCAGGACCGCACCGATCTGGCGCCGTGGATGGCGCGCTGGATGCTTCGCGCCGGTGCCGAGCTCATCGCCGAGGCCGATGTGGTCGTGCCGGTGCCGCTGCACTGGCGGCGTTTCTTCAGGCGGCAGTTCAACCAGTCGGCGGAACTGGCGCGGGCGGTGGCGCAGCTCGGGGAGCGGCCTTTCGCGCCATCAGCCATCAGGCGCGTCAAACTCACGCGCCAGCAGGTCGGGCTTGAGCGGCGGGAACGCGAGGAAAATGTTCGCGCCGCATTCAAAGTGCCTGATGAGGCGGAGATCGAAATCGCCGGCCGCCGGGTGCTGCTGATCGACGATGTCTACACCACCGGCGCCACCGTCCGCGCGGTCGCCAAGGCGTTGAAGAAGGGCGGTGCCGGCGCGGTCGACGTACTGACCTTCGCGCGCGTGCTGCCGGGGGACTTTCGGGCCGACGAATCGGCGCCTATATAGCCTAGGAACGAGGCAGGATTGCTGACCGATGGTCGATGTGACGATCTACACGCGGATGATGTGCGGCTATTGCACCGCGGCCAAGCGGCTGCTCGACAGGAAGGGCGTCGCCTATACCGAGCACGACGCCTCCTTCTCGCCGGAGCTGCGCCAGGAGATGATCTCCCGCGCTCACGGCCGGTCCACCTTTCCGCAGATATTCATCGGCGACACGCATGTCGGCGGCTCTGACGATCTCCACGAATTGGAGGCGGAAGGACGGCTGGACACATTGCTCGCCAACGGCTCGGCCAGATAAGGACATGACGATGGGTGGTTTCAAGGCGGCGGCGATCCAGATGCGTTCGGGAACCAGCCCGGAGCGCAATGCGGTCGATCTGGAACGGCTGGTGCGCGAGGCGGCAGGCCTTGGCGCGACCTATATCCAGACGCCGGAAATGACCGGCGCGCTGATCCGCGACAGCCAAGCGCGGGCCGCCTCGTTCACCTCCGAAGACAAGGACATCGTCGTCTCGACGTCGCGGCGGCTGGCCAAGGAGCTCGGCATTTTCCTGCATATCGGCTCGACCGCCATTCTGCGCGCCGACGGCAAGCTTGCCAACCGCGCCCTTCTGTTCGGGCCGGACGGCGCCGCGATTGCCACCTACGACAAGATCCACATGTTCGACGTCGATCTCGACAATGGCGAGAGCTGGCGCGAATCCGCCGCCTATGAGCCTGGCACCGAGGCCGTCGTCGCCGAAGTCAATGGCGCGAAGCTCGGCTTTGCCGTCTGCTACGATCTGCGCTTTCCGCAGCTGTTCCGTGCCGAGGCGCTGGCCGGCGCCGATCTGCTTTCGGTGCCCGCCGCCTTCACCCGCCAGACCGGCGAAGCGCATTGGCACGTGCTGCTCAGGGCGCGCGCCATCGAGAACGGCGCCTATGTGGTTGCCGCCGCGCAAGGCGGCGTGCACGAGGACGGCCGCGAAACCTATGGCCATTCGCTGATCGTCGATCCCTGGGGCCGCATCGTCGCCGAAGCTGCGCATGACGAGCCGGCGGTGATCGTCGCCGAGATCGACCCGGCGCAGTCCGTCGCCGCGCGCAAGAAGATACCGAACCTCAAGAACGCACGCGATTTTGCGGTAAACGCCGGTTCGGCGGAGGCAATGCCGCTCAGGGGTGCCGCCTCTTGATCCGCTTTTCCCTGATCTGCGAGCACGAGCACGAATTCGAGGCCTGGTTCCGCAGCAACGACGATTTCGACACACAGAAGAGGCGCGGTTTCGTCGATTGCCCGGCCTGCGGCTCGCACAAGGTCGAGAAGGCGCTGATGGCGCCTGCCGTCTCCACCGGGCGCAAGCGCGAAAGCATCGCGCTGGCCATGGGCGAGGCGCAGAAGCAGGCGCTGGCGCAGCTCAAGGCCCTTGCCGAGAAGGTGCGCGAGAATGCCGACTATGTCGGCGACAAATTTGCCGAGGAAGCGCGCAAGATCCATTTCGGCGAAAGCGATCCGCGCGGCATCTATGGCGAGGCGACGCTGGACGAGGCCAAGAGCCTCGCCGAAGACGGCGTCGAGTTCATGCCGATTCCAAGTTTCCCCGACGACCGCAACTGAGGAAAGTCTTGCCCCATCCGGAGAAGACTGAAAAGCGGCGTGGTTCAGAGATAGTGATCCGTGTTTTCAGCTGGTTGGCAATAAAGTCGATCGACAAGAGAACGATCGATGGGTTGCCAGTTTTCTATAATGGCGAGAGCGGTGGGAAAGATGCCGATAAGGTTGCCGCCGCGCTGCGATTGATTCAAGAATTTGACCCTGTTCGATACAGCCGTCTGGTCCGCGATCTCAAACGGATCTGGATTACAATCAATCCAGGTGCCGCTGCGCAATTTGTGAAATCGACTTCGACTTGCGAGCTTGATCGGCGATTTGTTCTAGGCGAGCACACGCTGACCGACCAGATCGCCAGCGCGATAGTGCATGAGGCGACGCATGCGCGTCTCCATCAGCGAGGCATTGGCTATGAGGAGGAATTGCGCCACCGGGTGGAGTGGGTTTGCATGAGACGTGAACTGGCTTTTGCGGCGAAACTGCCGGACGGGGCGAGTATTCGTCAATGGGTCGAAGCTCGACAAACGGAACCCTCGGATTTTTCCAATGCAGCGATGAATGGTCGGCAAATTGATAGCGCGCGTGATGCCTTGCTCCATCTCAATGCTCCAGGTTGGCTGGCAAACCTGATCGTCTTTTTCGCCCGGCGGCGATATCAGAGGCGTATCAGGCGACAAGAAGCTGAAGCGCATTTCGACAAGCGAAAATGATGCTCCGTTTCGCTTGTGGGGATTCGCTTCCGCCCAGAGCGGCGATGCCGCCGCCCCCTGCACAAGCGTCCGCAATTTCAGGCCGAGCAGCAAGGATGGGCCTCGCGGGTAATCGTTTCGCTGCTTCTTTCATGCCCACTGCCTGACGGGCTTGCTTCACTTGACGGAGTTGCTTCCGCATAGGCTGCAAACTGGCGTTCAAGCGCCTTGACTGCACTGCTACGCCAGCCCTCCGCCAGGGATTCCGACATGGGATCGGGGAAGATTTCCTCTTCGCCGTTCTCCACTCCGTCCAGGATCGCCCGCGCGACAGACTCCGGAGAGGCTTTCGCGATGTCCAGGCCCCGTGTCATGTCCGTGTCCACCGGGCCGGGAAGGACCCTGTGGACGCTGACACCCCGTCCGGCCAAAAGGGTGCGCAACGACTGCGACAGCGAGAACGAGGCCGCCTTCGAGATCGAGTAAGCCGGACTGAACGGCACGGCGGCAATCGAGGCCAGCGACAGAATGTTGACGATGGCTCCCCGCGACCGGGCCAGCAACGGCAGCAGAGCCTGGGTAACGTCGTACGAGCCGAAGAGGTTTACGGCGAGCTGTTGTTCGAGCACACGACGGTCGCTGAGGTCATCGATGGGCGATACGCCGGCGTTGTTGATGAGGATATCGAGAGCATCGATCTTCTCGACGGCCTCCCGGATCTGCGCAGCGTTGGTCACATCCATGGTCAGGGACGTCACACGCCGGTCCGGATGAGCCATCGGTTGGCGGGTTGCGGCATAGACGCGCTTTACGCCTCTGCTCAGGGCTTCCTCGACCAGTGCCCGACCGATGCCCCGATTGGCGCCAGTCACCAGGATGGTTGTACCTTCGATCTTCATTGCGTCTCTCCTAATGCTTATCGTTGTGTTCGAGCCCAGTGCACGGTCTAGCCGCGACTCAAGGTTGGCGCGCCGCAACTCAGGTTGGCTACAGTCGCCGTTGTCGATACGACTGGTTGGTGAGATGGACTTAGCGCCGGATGTCGAAGCCATGGGAGTGACAAGTGTGACGGGATTCCGATGGACTCGCTGATCACGGCCGCGGCGCATGCGCTTGCGGCGGGCGATCCGCTCGGCGCCTTGAAGCGGGTTGCGCTGCGCGACGATGCGCCGGCACTGGCGTTGCGCGGTATCGCGATGGCGCAGCTTGGCGACTTGAATAGGGCGAAGGTTCTCCTCAAAAGGGCGGCGCGCGCATTCAGCCCGAGGGAGGCCGTGGCCCGCGCGCGGTGTATCGTCGCCGAGGCCGAGATCGCGCTCGTCTCGCGCGACCTTACCTGGCCGGCCAAGGCACTCGACGCCGCACGGGCGACGCTTGAAAAGCATGGCGACCGCGTCAACGCCGCGCATGCGCGCAACCTCGACGTTCGGCGCCTGCTGCTGATCGGCCATCTCGACGAAGCCGAGCGCAGGCTGGACGGCTTCGATCCCTCGCCGCTGCCGCCGGCATCGCGGGTCGCCCACGAGCTGGCTGTCGCCGGCATCGCCATCCGCCGCTTGCGGACCGGCCCTGCGCGCGCCGCGCTTGGCCTGGCGGCGCGGGCGGCGCGCGCGTCCGGCATACCCGCGCTGATCGCGGAGGTGGAGAGCGCATCGCTGGTGCTGGACACGCCGGCCGCACGCCTTGTCGCGCGTGGCGAGGAACGGCCCCTCCTGCTCGATGAAGTCGAGGCGCTCCTGGCGTCGGGGGCGCTCGTGGTGGATGCATGCCGCAATGTCGTGCGGGTCGCAGACAACGTCGTCTCGCTGGCGACCCGCCCGGTGCTGTTCGCGCTGGCCCGCGCGCTGGCCGAAGCCTGGCCGGGGGACGTGGCAAGAGCGACGCTCATTGCGCGCGCTTTCCGCGGAAAGGACGCGGACGAATCACATCGCGCACGGTTACGGGTCGAAGTCGGGCGGCTTCGCGCGGAGCTTCGGAGCTTGGCGGATGTGAGCGCGACGAAGCGGGGCTTTGCGCTGGCCCCGCGCCGCGCAGGTGAGGTCGTCGTGCTGGCGCCACCCGTCGAAGAAGAGCATGCCGCCGTGCTCGCCTTTCTCGCCGACGGCGAGTCTTGGTCGAGTTCGGCCCTGTCGATTGTGCTGGGAGCCAGTTCGCGTACCGTGCAGCGAGCGCTCGAGCAACTCGCCCTGGCCGGCAAGGTGCAGTCGTTCGGCCGCGGACGGGCGCGTCGCTGGATGACCCCACCGCTGACGGGTTTCCCGACAATCTTGTTACTCCCCGGCCCACTGCCGGGCTACTAGGATGGAATCATGGAACGATCCGCAGCCGAAATCCTTCGAGAATATGGACCCTTTCCGGGTGTCGACCACGTAGACGGCGTTACCTTCGACGGTGAGCATGTCTGGTTTGCCTCAGGCGACAGATTGAACGCCTTCGATCCGGCAAGCGGCAAAGTGGTGCGCTCGATCGATGTCGCGGCACACGCCGGAACGGCCTTCGACGGCCATCACCTCTATCAGATCGCCGAGGATCGCATCCAGAAGATCGATCCGAGGAATGGCCAGGTGCTGGCGACGATCCCGGCGCCCGGCAACGGCGGTGATTCCGGGCTCGCCTGGGCCGAAGGAACACTCTGGGTCGGGCAGCATCGGGGCCGAAAGATTCATCAGGTCGATCCCGAGACAGGGGCAATCCTTCGCACCATCGTTTCCAACCGCGTCGTCACCGGGGTCAGCTGGGTCGACGGCGAGCTGTGGCATGGCACCTGGGAGGGGGAGGAGAGCGATGTCAGGCGGATCGATCCTGAAACGGGAAAGGTCCTTGAGAAGCTCGATATGCCGCCGGGAACAGGCGTGTCGGGGCTCGAATCCGATGGCGGCGACCAGTTTTTCTGTGGCGGCGGAAACAGCGGCAAGATCAGAGCTGTTCGCCGGCCCAAACGAGGCTCGGCGGCCAGGATCTGACCTTTTCCATCCCCTCGGCGCGGCCCTTGGCCGGTTCGGTTAACTCAGGCTCGCTATCAGTTTTTCGAGCAGGCGTGCGAGCATGATCTGCTCCGGGCGTACTAACCCAGAAAGTATCTGGTGCTCGCTGGCGACGTGAGCGGTAACCGCCTCGTCAATCAACGCCAGACCCTTTTTTGTCAGCTGCACGACAATGCCGCGGCGATCGTCGGGGTGCGGCCCGCGCTTGATCAGGCCGGATTTCTCGAGCCGATCGAGGCGGTTGGTCATCGCGCCCGACGTCACCATCGTCGCCTCGTAGAGAGCCGTCGGCGTCAGCGCGTATGGCGGCCCGGAACGACGCAGCGTCGCCAGCACATCGAATTCTCCGGATTGCAGCCCGTAACTTGCAAACAGCGGCGCCAGCCGCTCTCGTGCGATCAGCGAGGCGGCCTCGCTCAACCGTCCAAGCACGGCCATCGGCGAGACATCGAGATCCGGCCGTTCCTTTTTCCATTGCCCGATCGCTTTTGCCGCGCGATCCATGTCTCTCACCGTTATGTATTTTGACGTGAAGAATCTTTATATTATCTTACCTCAGCTTGTGGTGTAGGCCAAGGGCCGCGAACGGGCGACGGGACGGTGCGATGAAATTTCTCTGGGACTCGGCGCTTGGCCTTCTGGTCGTCACCGGCGGACTGCTCGGCCTGACGCTGCCGTTCGGCAAGATCGCGACGGCGGCCGGCGTGCCCGCCATGGTCTGGGCCTTCGTCATCTCGCTTGGTGCCGGCGGCGTGCTTTTGTGCGCATTGCTGCTCAACGGGCAGCGCATGCGGCTTACGCTGCACAGGCTGCGCTATTTCTTCGTCACCGCGGCCGTCTCCTACGCAATCCCCAATCTGCTGATGTTTTCAGCGATCCCGCATCTGGGAGCCGGCTATAGCGGCATCATGTTCACGCTGTCGCCGGTCGTAACGCTGGTGTTCTCGATGCTGCTCGGGGTCAGGCGCCCCACCATGCTCGGCGTCGTCGGCATCGCCGTCGGTTTCGTCGGCGCAGTCATGGTGGCGGTGACGCGTGGCGAAGCGGGCCAGCCGGCCGAATTTTTCTGGGTGGCGATGGGCCTGCTCATTCCGGTCAGCCTCGCCGCCGGCAACATCTACCGTACCGTCGACTGGCCCGAAGGCACCGGCCCGATCGAGCTCGCCGTCGGCAGCCATCTGGCAGCAGCCTTGATGCTGTTTGCCGGCATTCTGGTCCTGCTTGGCGGCAATGCATTCGGCTCGCTCGGCGGCGTGCCGCTGGTCGCTGCGGCACAGGTGGCATCAGCCTCGGCGATGTTCGCCTTCTTCTTCCGCCTGCAAGCGGTCGGCGGCCCGGTCTATCTCAGCCAGATCGGCTACGTCGCGGCGGCGGTCGGGCTGTTTGCCGGGACCCTCTTCCTCGGCGAGCGCTATCAACTGCTGACCTGGGCCGGTGCCGTCATCATCACCGCCGGCGTGTTCATCACCACCAAGGCGCAAAGCCAGAGGCCATAGGGGCCAGAAGGCGTAAGCTTCAGACGGATGCCTTCTCCGCCAGCACCATGTAGTTGACGTCCATGTCCTTCGAGCGCTGCCAGCGGTCGGCGAGCGGGTTGTAGGTGACGCCGGTGCGGTCGATGACGGTCAGGCCGGCGCCGGCAAGCGCCTTTTCCAGTTCCTCGGGGCGCACCAGCTTGCCGAACTGGTGGGTGCCGCGTGGCAGCCAACGCAGCACATATTCGGCGCCGATGATGGCCAGGCCCAGGGCCTTCAGCGTGCGGTTGATGGTGGCGACGAACATGATGCCGCCAGGCTTGACCATCTCGCCGCATTTGGCCAGGAACAGATCGACATTGGCGACATGCTCGACCACTTCCATGTTGAGGATGACGTCGAATTTTTCGCCGGCATCGGCAAGGTCTTCCGCGGTCGTGGCGCGATAATCCACGCTCACGCCGACTTCCGCCGCATGCAGCTTGGCCACTTCGATGTTGGTGGCGGAGGCATCGGCGCCGACCACTTCGGCGCCAAGCCGCGCCATCGGCTCGCACAAAAGCCCGCCGCCGCAGCCGATGTCAAGGAAACGCAGGCCTTCGAACGGCCGTGCCGCACGCGGATCGCGGCCGAAGCGGGCCGCCACCTGGTCGCGGATATAGGCAAGCCGGATCGGGTTGAACTTGTGCAACGGGCGGAACTTGCCGTTCGGGTTCCACCATTCGGCGGCAAGGGCGGAAAAGCGTTCCACCTCTCCGGCATCGATCGTCGATCGTCGGGGCTCTGGCATGGCGTGGTCTCCTCGGACGCTAGGAAGTCGGGCGCGAGGCTGCGAATGTCAAGGCGCGAAATTCACCGCCGGCGGTGCGATGCGCGCGATGCCTTCCGGCGCGGCCTTTTGCCGGCTGCATTTGTGTCAGCACGTGTCAGTTGATGGTGTGCCGGAAGGAAACGCCTAGGCTTTGGCGGACGAAGCAGAGACATCGGGTTCGGAGGAGTGCGCAATGATGCGAGCGGTTGCTTCCATTCTTTGGCGCCGGCTTGACCAGGAAGGCCACGACGCTTGCCTTCTGTCGGAAGCGAGTTCCGGGTGGAACCTCAGGGGACACGCGCTTTTCGTCCAGGACGGCGAGCCGTGCAGCATCGCCTACGAGGCGGACTGCGACGCCGATTGGCATACACGATCGGCGCGCGCCGACGGCTTTCTCGGCACGCAAGAGCTGCATTACAGGATCGACCGGCTGACCGAGCGCCAATGGACGCTGAACGGCGAGCATCAAGCGGAAGCCGACGGTCTCATCGATGTCGATCTCGGCTTCACGCCCGCCACAAACCTTTTGGCGCTTCGCCGTTTTGCCCTCGATGTCGGTATGGCGACGCCCGCGCCGGCAGCCTATCTGACATTTCCCGAAATCAGGCTCGTTCGCCTCGAGCAAACCTATCAGCGCGTCGATGCTGCACATTACGCCTATGCCGCCCCGATGTTCGGCTACCACGAGACACTGGAGGTCTCGCCGCTCGGTTTCGTCCTCGACTATCCGCGCCTGTGGAGAGCCACGGCACAGCTGGGCTGAAGCGAGCACCATTTTGGCAAGAAGCAGTGCAGGCGCGATGCTGCGCTGGTGTGTCGCCCGGCCGGCAGCGGCGGCACGCCTTGCGAAACCGCTATCATTTGGCTAAGGAGGCCGCGCATTGAGCGCCCGGCCACAGCTTGGCGCATTTTTCCGCTTTTCGGCCTCCGGTCCGGCATCCAGTCAAAGGCATTTCGCTTCTATGGCGCGCATCGTGATGAAATTCGGCGGAACCTCCGTCGCCGACATCGCCCGCATCCGCAATGTGGCGCGTCATGTCAAACGCGAGGTCGACGCCGGCCATGAGGTCGCCGTCGTGGTCTCGGCGATGGCCGGCAAGACCAACGAGCTCGTGCAATGGACGCGAGAGGCCTCGCCGATGCACGATGCGCGTGAATATGACGCCGTGGTCGCGTCGGGCGAGCAGGTCACTGCCGGCTTGCTGGCGATCGCGCTGCAGAATATCGGCGTGCATGCCCGCTCCTGGCAAGGCTGGCAGATCCCGATCAAGACCGACAACGCGCATGGCGCGGCGCGCATTCTCGATATCGACGGCGGATTCCTGATCAAGCGCTTCGGCGAAGGCCAGGTGGCGGTGGTCGCCGGTTTCCAAGGCATCGGGCCGGACAACCGGATCGCAACGCTCGGCCGCGGCGGTTCCGATACCAGCGCTGTCGCCATCGCGGCAGCGGTCAAGGCCGACCGCTGCGATATCTACACCGATGTCGACGGGGTCTACACGACCGATCCGCGCATCGAGCCGAAGGCGCGGCGGCTGGCCAAGATTTCCTTCGAGGAAATGCTCGAAATGGCCTCGCTCGGGGCCAAGGTCCTGCAGGTGCGCTCGGTCGAGCTTGCCATGGTGCACAGGGTGCGTACGTTTGTGCGGTCGTCCTTCGACGATCCCGACGCACCCGGAATGGGGGATTTGCTCAATCCGCCGGGAACGCTTATTTGCGACGAGGAAGAGATCGTGGAACAGCAGGTCGTCACCGGAATTGCCTATGCCAAGGATGAAGCGCAGATTTCGCTGCGCCGCGTCGGCGACCGGCCGGGCGTCGCCGCCGGCATTTTCGGGCCGCTGGCCGAGGCCAACATCAACGTCGACATGATCGTCCAGAACATTTCCGAGGACGGCAAGTTCACCGACATGACCTTCACCGTGCCGTCCGGCGACGTCGACAAGGCGCTCGCCGTGCTCGAGCGGCTGAAGGCGACGATCGGCTACGACGTGGTGCAGTCGGAAGCCGGCATGTCGAAGGTCTCGGTCATCGGCATCGGCATGCGCAGCCATGCCGGCGTCGCCGCCACCGCCTTCAAGGCGCTGGCCGACCGCGCGATCAACATCCGCGCCATCACGACGTCCGAAATCAAGATTTCGATCCTGATCGACGGTCCCTATACGGAACTAGCAGTTCGCACTTTGCATTCCGTGTACGGTCTGGATAAGCAGTAGCAGACTGCATCGGCCCGAAAATCGGAATCGATTTTCGGAAGGGAGGATGCAGCGGATCGAAAATCTTGGAGCGGTCTTTATGCGTCCAATTGGACGATGGCGCTCTAATTGAGTTGTTGCGTTTGTGCCGCTGTGCAGGGCAACCTGCACCGGTTGAAACGCTATTGGAGAAGAAGCCGCGATGCGTGATTCGGCCAGTGGCCCGCGCGTTTTGCTGAAACGGCTCCGCGAGCTCATGCAAGAGCCGCTGGAGCCGCAGGAGCGGCTTGACCGAATCGTGCGCGACATCGCCTCCAACATGGTTGCCGAGGTCTGCTCGCTCTATGTGCTGCGCGCCGATTCGGTGCTCGAACTCTACGCCACCGAAGGCCTGAACCCGAACGCCGTCCACCTGGCGCAGCTCAGGCTGGGCCAAGGCCTGGTCGGCACGATCGCGGCCTCGGCGCGGCCGCTCAACCTCTCCAATGCACAGGAGCATCCTGCCTTCGCCTACCTGCCGGAGACAGGGGAAGAAATCTATAATTCCTTCCTCGGCGTGCCGGTGCTGCGGGCAGGGCGGACACTCGGCGTCCTGGTCGTGCAGAACAAGACCATGCGCCATTATCGCGACGACGAGGTCGAGGCGCTGGAAACAACGGCGATGGTGATCGCCGAGATGATCGCCACCGGCGATCTGGAGCGGCTGACAAGGCCCGGCCTAGAGCTCGATCTGCGTCGCCCGGTAAGCTTTACCGGCCTGTCCTTCAATGAAGGCGTCGGGCTCGGCCATGTGGTGCTGCACGAGCCGCGCATCGTCGTCACCAATCTTTTCAACGAGGACAGCGAGGAAGAGGTCAGGCGGCTCGACGCCTCCCTCGGCTCGCTCCGGCTCTCCATCGACGACATGCTGGAGCGCCGCGACGTCGCCTTCGAGGGCGAGCATCGCCAGGTGCTCGAAGCCTATCGCATGTTCGCCAACGACCGCGGCTGGGTGCGCCGGCTCGAGGAGGCGATCCGCAACGGCCTGACGGCCGAAGCGGCGGTCGAAAAGGTGCAGAGCGACATGCGTGCCCGCATGCTGCACATGACCGATCCGTATCTGCGCGAACGGATGAGCGATTTCGACGATCTCGCCAATCGGCTGCTGCGGCAGCTGATGGGGCGCGGACCGGAGGACGTCGCGGCCTCGCTGCCCAAGGACGCCATCATCGTCGCCCGCTCGATGGGTGCTGCGGAGCTGCTCGATTATCCCAGGGACAAGCTGCGCGGGCTGGTGCTGGAGGACGGCGCCGCGACCAGCCATGTCGTCATCGTGGCGCGGGCCATGGGCATACCGGTCGCCGGCCAGATGAAGGGCGCCGTTTCCATGGCGGAAAACGGCGATGCCATCATCGTCGACGGCGAGGAGGGCGCAATCCATCTGCGCCCGCAGCCCGACCTCGAGGCGGCCTATGCCGAGAAAGTGCGTTTCCGGGCGCGGCGGCAGGAGGTCTACCGCGAGCTGCGCAAGAAGCCATCGGTGACCAAGGACGGTGTCCAGGTCGATCTTCTGATGAATGCCGGGCTGGCGGTCGACCTGCCGCAACTGGCCGAAGCGGGCGCGGCCGGCATCGGCCTGTTCCGCACCGAGCTGCAATTCATGGTCGCCTCGACCTTTCCGCGCGCGGAAGCCCAGGAGCGCTTGTACCGTGACGTGCTCGAGGCGGCGCGCGACAAGCCGGTGACGTTCCGCACCATCGATATTGGCGGCGACAAGGTGCTGCCCTATTTCAAGGGCTCGATCCAGGAGGAAAATCCGGCGCTCGGCTGGCGGGCCATCCGCCTGACGCTCGACCGGCCTGGATTGCTGCGCACCCAGATCCGCGCGCTGCTCAAGGCGTGCGGCGGGCGCGAACTGAAGCTGATGCTGCCAATGGTGACGGAACTCGGCGAGATCGCGCAGGCGCGCGAGATCATCGATCGCGAGGTCCGGCATCTGTCGCGCTTTGCCCATCATTTGCCGACCAGCCTTAAGGTGGGGGCGATGCTGGAGGTGCCGTCGTTGCTGTTCCAGCTCGACGAGTTGATGAAGGCGGTCGATTTCGTCTCGGTCGGCTCGAACGACCTGTTCCAGTTCGTCATGGCGGTGGACCGCGGCAACACCCAATTGTCCGACCGCTTCGACCCGCTGTCGACGCCGTTCCTGCGTGTTTTGAAGCAAATTGCCGATGCCGGGGCTCGCAACCAGACGCCGGTGACCTTGTGCGGCGAACTTGCCGGCAAGCCGATCTCGGCGATGGCGCTGATCGGCCTTGGCTATCGCTCGATCTCGATGTCGCCGGCATCGATCGGCCCGGTCAAGGCGATGCTGACGGAACTGCCGCTCAGCGAGTTGGAAGCGTTCTTCGACGACAATCTGATGGCGCCGGCGCATGGCCTGCCGATGCGGGCGCTGCTGCAAGCCTTTGCCGACGACCGCTCGATACCGCTGTAGACTTCGCCATGATCAACCTGCCCCGCGACCGTATGGATCAAGTCGTCAAGCGTTTCGACATGCTCGAAGCGCAGATGTCGGCCGGGCCAGCGGCGGACGCCTATGTCAGGATGGCCTCCGAATATGCCGACATCCAGGAGATGGTGGCAAATATCAGGGCACTGCGCGCCGCGGAGCACGAACAGGGCGATCTGGAGGCGATGCTCGCCGACAAGGGCACCGACGCCGAGATGCGGGCCTTGGCCGAGGCCGACCTGCCGGAGGTCAAGCATCGCATCGAGGCGCTGCAGAAGGACATCCAGATCCTGCTCTTGCCCAAGGATGCCGCCGACGACAAGAACGCCATCCTCGAGATCCGCGCCGGCACCGGCGGCGACGAGGCGGCGCTTTTCGCCGGCGACCTGTTTCGCATGTACGAGCGCTATGCCGCGGCGCATGGCTGGCGCTTCGAGACGGTGTCGGCCAGCGAGGGTGAGGTCGGCGGCTACAAGGAAATCATCGCCACCGTTTCGGGCAAGGGCGTCTTTGCCCATCTGAAGTTCGAATCCGGCGTGCACCGGGTGCAGCGCGTGCCGACGACCGAGGCGGGCGGACGCATTCATACCTCGGCGGCGACGGTCGCGGTGCTGCCGGAAGCCGAAGAGGTCGACATCGAGATCAGGGCCGATGACATCCGCATCGACACGATGCGCGCCTCGGGTTCCGGCGGCCAGCACGTCAACACCACCGATTCGGCCGTGCGCATCACCCATCTGCCGACCGGCATCATGGTGGTGCAGGCGGAAAAGTCGCAGCACCAGAACCGGGCGAAGGCCATGCAGATCCTGCGCGCCAGGCTCTACGACCTCGAGCGCAGCAAGGCGGACGAGGAACGTTCCGAATCGCGCAAGTCGCAGGTCGGCTCGGGCGACCGCTCGGAACGCATCCGCACCTATAATTTTCCGCAGGGTCGCGTCACCGATCATCGTATCAACCTGACGCTCTATAAGCTCGACCGGGTGATGATGGGCGAACTCGACGAGATCATCGACGCGCTGATCGCCGATCACCAGTCGAAGCTGCTCGCCGATATCGGCATCGATGGCTGACAGCCTGCCCGCCACGCTGGCGCCGCTGCTGCGGGAGGCGCGAAACCGGCTCACCGCGGCCGGGATCGCGGATCCGGCGCTCGATGCCAGGCTGATCGTCGAGCATTTTTCCGGCACCAGTCGCACGCAGGCCATCGCCGATCCCGGGCGCGCTGTCGATGCGGACGTGACGGCGGTAATCGAAGCCGCCTTGCGGCGGCGCATCGCCGGCGAGCCGGTACACCGGATCCTTGGCTACCGCGAATTCTACGGCTTGCGCCTTTCGCTTTCGCCGCAAACGCTGGAGCCGCGGCCGGATACCGAAACGCTGGTCGAGGCTATACTGCCCTTCGTCAAGGCAATGGCGGCACGCGAGGGCGACTGCCGCATCCTCGATCTAGGGACCGGCACCGGTGCCATCGCGCTGGCGCTGCTCAGCGCCGTTCCGGCCGCGACCGCCACCGGCGTCGATATTTCGCAAGAGGCGCTGGCCACAGCCATGCGCAATGCCGGGGAATTGGGGCTCGCCGGCCGGTTCACGGCGCTCAAATCCGACTGGTTTGAAAAAGTTTCTGGCCGGTACCATGTAATTGTCGCAAACCCTCCCTATATACCCTCAGACGACATTGGAAATCTGCAGGACGAGGTCCGCGGTTTCGATCCAGGCCAGGCCCTCGATGGTGGCGTGGACGGTCTGAGCCCCTACAGGAAGATCGCCGCGGGAGCGGCAGCGTATTTGGAACTCCAAGGCAGGATTGCGGTCGAGATCGGCCATACGCAGCACCAACAGGTTACGGAGATATTCTCCGCGGCCGGGTACCGTTCGGTCGGGGTGTTTCGTGATCTCGGCGGAAACGACAGAGTTCTTGTGTTCGAACGGTGGAAGCCGTGATGCAGTGCGAAAAAAGCGCTTGGCAATACCGGGGAATGCGGCTAGGGTCGCGTTAACCGGATGAGACGAAGCAGGCAGTGCTCTTAGCGATTCGGTTTTCCTTGGAAATAGCTGCCTTCTTGCGCAAACGACGCCCAAGCTTCGTGCGGGAATCGTCCGGCAAGTGAAGTAACCGGAACAGGATGGCACGTGGCGCCAACGCAATTGATGCGGGCGAACGCCGGTGAAGGAACGAAACGGCTGGCCGCATGAGCGCCTCCGTTCGTGAAGAGTTTTTCGAAAATTTCAAAGTGAAGAGAGTCTAATGAGGCCACAACAGCAAAACAGGCGCATGCGCGGTCGCAACAACAGTGGCGGCGGCGGCAACAACAATAACAACAACAATCGTAAGGGGCCGAATCCCCTGACGCGTAACTATGAGAGCAACGGCCCGGACGTGAAGATCCGCGGATCGGCTCAGCAGATTGCCGAGAAGTACGCAACCCTTGCCCGTGACGCGCAAAGCTCCGGCGACCGGGTGATGGCGGAAAACTATCTCCAGCATGCAGAGCACTATAACCGCATCATCGCAGCCGCTCAGGCGCAGATGCCGATCCAGAACGCCCAGCAGAATCGCGACGATTTCGACGATGACGGCGACGAGGATCGCGACGAGTTCGACAATGCCGGCAACAACAATGCCAACGAGACGTCGGGTTCGGCGGTCAATCACGGGGCCGGCCCGCAGCCGGTCATCGATGGCACGCCGGCCGAGCTGGCGCTGAACCAGGAAAACAGCCGCGACAATCGGGGCGGCCGCGACAACCGTGACGGCCGCGACAACAATGGCGGACGCCACCGCGACCGTCGCCCCAATGGCGGTTACGGCCAGAACGGTCAGCGCGGCGAGTATGGCGCGCGCGGCGAGCAGGGTGGCCAGCGCGTCGAACAGCCACGGCGCGACGAGACGCCGGCGCAGGCGGAGCCCGTACCGGCCGCTGAGCCGGTCTTTGTGAGCGAGCCCGCACCGCAATTCCAAAATCTTTCGCCGGCGGGTCTCGCCGCCCAGGCCGAGCTCAACGAAGCCGCGGCCGAAAACAGCCCGGCACGCCGCCCCAGGCGTCCGCGTCGCCCGCGCCTCGATGTCGAACAGGCAGATGGCGGCAACGACAACGCCGGCCCTGACAGTGCCGAGACAAGCAGTGCCGAGACAAGCAATGCCGAGACTGGCAGTACCGACGCTGGCAATGTCGATGCAGCGCCGGCTGAAGGCCCCGGCGGTCAAGCTGTGATCGCAGACGTCGAGAATTGATCGGAAAAACGTTCAGCCGATCTTAGCGCATCCTTTACCCTGGACGGCGGAGAGAAATCTCCGCCGTTTTTGTTTGCGCGCTCGGAATATTATGCGTTCGCCAGTGTCGAGTCTTGAGGGTCCGTGGTTTGCGTCCCATATCTTGCGTGAACAGGATCCGGCTCGAACGGGCGGGTCCGTCACCGCAATCTGATCCGGTGCCGCGAAGCGGGCCGGTGACGGAAGGAGACAGGCATGAATCTTGAAAAATATTCCGAGCGCGTGCGCGGCTTTATCCAGTCCGCGCAAACCATGGCGCTCTCCCGCAGCCACCAGCAATTCACTCCCGAGCATATTCTCAAGGTCCTTGTCGATGACGACGAGGGCCTGGCTGCGTCGCTGATCGAACGCGCCGGCGGCAATGTCCGTGACGTCAAGCTCGGCGTCGAAACGGCACTGGAGGCAATGCCCAAGGTCGAGGGCGGCAATGGCCAGCTCTATCTGGCGCAGCCGCTGGCAAAGGTGTTTTCGACCGCCGAGGAGCTGGCCAAGAAGGCCAGTGACAGCTTCGTTACCGTCGAACGGCTATTGCAGGCGCTGGCCATGGAAAAATCGGCCAAGACCGCCGACATCCTGTCCAAGGCGGGTGTCACGCCGCAGGCGCTGAACCAGGTCATCAACGACGTACGCAAAGGTCGCACTGCCGATTCGGCGAGCGCCGAGCAGGGCTACGACGCGCTGAAGAAATACGCGCGCGACCTGACGGCGGACGCCCGCGCGGGCAAGCTCGATCCGGTCATCGGCCGCGACGACGAAATCCGCCGCACCATCCAGGTGCTGTCGCGCCGCACCAAGAACAACCCAGTGCTGATCGGCGAACCCGGCGTCGGCAAGACGGCGATCGCCGAAGGGCTGGCGCTGCGCATCGTCAATGGCGATGTGCCGGAATCGCTCAAGGACAAGCAGCTGATGGCGCTCGACATGGGGTCGCTGATCGCCGGCGCCAAGTACCGCGGCGAGTTCGAGGAGCGGCTGAAGGCGGTACTTTCCGAAGTCACGTCTGCCGCCGGCGGCATCATTCTGTTCATCGACGAGATGCACACGCTTGTCGGTGCCGGCAAGGCGGATGGCGCCATGGACGCGTCGAACCTGCTGAAGCCGGCGCTCGCCCGCGGCGAACTGCATTGTGTCGGCGCAACCACGCTCGACGAATACCGCAAGCATGTCGAGAAGGATGCGGCCCTTGCCCGCCGCTTCCAGCCGGTCTTCGTCAATGAGCCGACGGTCGAAGACACTGTCTCGATCCTGCGCGGCTTGAAAGAGAAATACGAGCAGCACCACAAGGTGCGCATCTCGGATTCGGCACTGGTCGCGGCCGCAACCCTGTCCAACCGCTACATCGCTGACCGCTTCCTGCCGGACAAGGCGATCGACCTGGTCGACGAGGCCGCGTCGCGGCTCCGCATGCAGGTCGATTCGAAGCCCGAGGCGCTGGACGAGATCGACCGCCGCATCATGCAGCTCAAGATCGAGCGCGAGGCGCTGAAGGTCGAGAAGGACGATGCCTCGAAGGACCGGCTCGCGCGGCTCGAGAAGGAACTCTCGAACCTCGAGGAGGAATCGACCGAGCTGACCTCGAAATGGCAGGCCGAGAAGCAGAAGCTCGGGCTTGCCGCCGACCTCAAGAAGCAGCTCGACGAGGCGCGCAACGAACTTGCCATCGCCCAGCGCCAGGGTGAATTCCAGCGCGCCGGCGAACTTGCTTACGGCAAGATCCCGGAACTCGAAAAGCAGCTGAAGCAGGCCGAAGCCAGGGATGGCAAGGCCGGCATGGTCGAAGAAGTGGTCGGCCCCGATCATGTCGCCCATATCGTCTCGCGCTGGACGGGGATCCCGGTCGACAAGATGCTGGAAGGGGAGCGCGACAAGCTGTTGCGCATGGAAGACGAGATCGGCAAGCGCGTCGTCGGCCAGGGCGAGGCGGTGCAGGCAGTGTCGAAAGCGGTGCGCCGTGCGCGCGCCGGCCTGCAGGACCCGAACCGGCCGCTCGGCTCGTTCATGTTCCTCGGGCCGACGGGTGTCGGCAAGACCGAACTGACGAAGGCGCTGGCCAGCTTCCTGTTCGACGACGAGAGCGCGATGGTGCGCATCGACATGTCGGAGTTCATGGAGAAGCACTCGGTCGCCCGGCTGATCGGCGCGCCTCCCGGCTATGTCGGCTATGAGGAAGGCGGCGCGCTGACCGAAGCGGTGCGGCGCCGGCCCTATCAGGTCGTGCTGTTCGACGAGATCGAGAAGGCGCATCCTGATGTCTTCAACGTGCTGCTGCAGGTGCTCGACGACGGCCGGCTGACCGATGGGCAGGGCCGCACGGTCGATTTCCGCAACACGCTGATCATCATGACATCGAACCTCGGCGGCGAATATCTGGTCAATCTCGGCGAGGACCAGGATGTCGACGTCGTGCGCGACGAGGTGATGAATGTCGTCAGGGCTTCGTTCCGGCCGGAATTCCTCAACCGCATCGACGAGGTAATCCTGTTCCACCGGCTGCGCCGGCAGGATATGGGTCGTATCGTCGAGATCCAGCTCAAGCGCCTGGAAAACCTGCTTGTCGACCGCAAGATCGCGCTTTCGCTCGATCAGGAGGCGATCGATTGGCTGGCGGCCAAGGGCTATGACCCTGCCTATGGCGCGCGGCCGCTGAAGCGGGTGATGCAGAAGGAATTGCAGGACCCGCTGGCGGAAAAGATCCTGCTCGGCGAGATCCTCGACGGCTCGACCGTCAAGGTCACCGCTGGGTCCGACCGCTTGAACTTCCGCTCGAAGCCGGCAGTCGTGGCAACCGAAGCGGCCGCCTGAGCTCAAGCCAAGAGCCTGTTCCATCCCGATCGAATCGGGATGGAATTCCTATCTTCAATCTCGACCATGATCCTTTCCGAAAAACCGGCATACCCTTTTGTTACGCCGGCCTTCGGTTCATGGTCCAACATCACTGGCGGGGCGCAGATGACGCTGGACGACTATAACAGCTTCTGCGCCTCGCTGCCTTCGGCGACCCATGTCGTGCAGTGGGGCGGCGCCCATGTCTGGAAGGTCGGCGGCAAGGTCTTCGCGATCGGCGGCTGGAGTGAGGGCAAGGAGCCGTTCGTTACCTTCAAATGCTCCGACATCGCCTATGACGTGCTGAGGGAGCAGCCGGGCCTTCGGCCCGCGCCCTATCTTGCCTCGCGCGGCATGAAATGGATCCAGCGCCAGACCGGCGAAAGCATGGATGATGGCGCGCTGAAGGATTATTTGCGCGAAAGCCACCGTCTTGTCGTGCTGAAGCTGACGAAGCAGGCGCGCAAGGAATTGGGGCTCGCTGCCGGTTAATCGGTCAGAAATCCGCCATCTTCATGCCCGGTTCATATTGGAACCTTATCGTTGGCAACTGATTTGCTGGCGAAGGGGGTTCGCCTACCACATCGGCCCGAAATCGAGTTTTGATTTTCGCAAAGCACGATGCGGAGATTTAAGGCGTTAGAGCGTCCTTTGCGCGTCGAAAAAGACGCGCGGCGCTTTGAAGAGACAATGCCGGCGGCGGCAATTACGGACCGGAGAATTTGGCCATCATGTTGCGCACCATCTTCACCCTTTCAGCGCTTGCTGCCGGGCTGCTGGCGTCGAATGCGATGGCCTCGCCAATAGTGGATACCGCGCCACGGGTGGTTCGTGCCGCCAATGGCGGCGGCATTCTTGTCGCCCAGAACGGCAATCTCGATATCTACTACGATGCCAGGGGAAACCGCGTCATCGTCGATGCGGAGACCGGCAAGGTCATCGCCATCCAGCCGCCGCAGACCAGGCTCGACCGCCGCGCCTTGCGCCGCGAGCGCTTGCGCAACCTCGGACCGGTCGAGGACGACCCCTATTATCTCGACGACCCTGAGGACACGGCGCGGTTCCGCCGCAGGCAGATGGAAGACGAGGGCAGGGTCATCATACCGCCGGCTGACGAGTACGACCCCTATGGCGACAATTCGGTGGAAGCCTTCCCCGAAGCGCCACGGGATGACGGCTACGGCAACGGTTATCCGGAGGCAGCGCAGCCGGTAAAGCCGCGCACCATCGAGCGCCAGCCGCTCAACGAGGCCTCGATCGAGCCGGTCGAGCCGACGGTGCCGAACGAGCAGGCGGCCTTACCGCCAGACACAGCCCCGCCGCCAAGCACTGGCGGCAAGACGGCGGTCGACCCGTCGCTTGCGCTCGGCGCCCGTCAGGACGTGGCGGCACTGCAGGTGCTGCTCGACCGTGCCGGTGCATCGCCCGGCGTCATCGACGGACGCTTCGGCTCGAATGTCGACAAGGCACTTGCCGCCTACAACGAAATCACCGGCAGCAATCTGAAATCGACCGACGCAATCGGCATCCAGGCGGCCCTGGCGCAATCCGGCGGCGATGCCTTCGCCTCCTATACGATCACGCCCGAGGATGCGGCCGGTCCCTATGTCGCCTCGATACCGGAGGACTACAGCCAAAAGGCGCAGCTCGATCGGATGGGCTACACGTCGGTACCCGAAGCGCTGGCCGAGCGCTTCCATATGGATGAAACCTATCTGAACAAGCTCAATCCGGACGCCAATTTCAATCGTCCGGGCACCATCATCAAGGTCGCCAATTTCGGCAGGCTGGTGGCGACGCCGGTGGCGCGCATCATCGCCGACAAGTCCAATAAGCAGGTCCGCGCCTATGATGCGGCGGGCAAGCTGGTCGCAGCCTATCCGGCGACTATCGGCTCGTCCGACACGCCGTCGCCGTCCGGCACGCATGCGGTGTCGCGTGTCGCATTGGACCCGAACTACACCTACAACCCGAACATCAATTTCAAGCAGGGCGAAAACGACAGGATCCTGACCATCCCGCCGGGGCCGAACGGCCCGGTCGGCTCGGTCTGGATTGCGCTGGACAAGCCGACCTACGGCATTCACGGCACGCCGGATCCGTCCAAGATCGGCAAGACCGAAAGCCATGGCTGCGTGCGGCTGACCAATTGGGACGCGCGCGAGCTTGCCAAGATCGTGACGCCCGGCGTTATCGTGGAGTTCGTCGACTAAAGCGCAACGCCCGCGCCCGAATCACCCGATGACCTTGCGCAGCAGTGGCGCGCGCAGCGCTGCGGCATAGATCAGCTGCACCACCAGGATGAAGCCGACGCTGAGCAACGGGTTGATCAGGCAGAGTGCAGCGCCGACGGCCCACAGGATCTGTGCCTTGACGATGCGCAGATAGACCGTTCGGGTGGTCCCCGCGTCGACACCTTCGGCCAGAAATCCGTTTTTGTCCGCGTAGCGCCAACTGGCGAGCAGCGTCAGTCCGAGCATCAAAAGATTGAACCAGTAGACGAGCACCGCAGTCCTGAATTCGAGGAAGTCGGCGAGAAGGTCGGTCGAGAACGGCAGCAAGGCGATGAAGCCGAGGAAGCAGAGGTTCAGCGTGGCAAGCCGCCGGTCGGATTTTGCAATCAGCCCGTGTTGCGCCTGCTGGCCGAACCAGAAGATGGTCAGCGTCAGGAAGCTGAGCGCATAGGTCAGAAAGCGCGGCGCCAGTGCTGTGATCGCTGTGATCAACTCGCGTTCGGAATGCACCGTTTCATGCGCCGGCACCCTGATCTCGAGAACGATCAGGGTGAGCGCGATGGCGAACACGCCGTCGGTGATGCCGACGACGCGCCCGCGTCCTTCCGCCGAGGGTTCGAGCGGTCGTTTCATGCGGTATTTCCCCCTTGCCTGTAGCGCCGCGAGAAGCTTAGCACGGCACTTGCCGTTTGCACCCTGAGCGGCGTGATCCTGCCTGTGTGGCCAGGTTGGGCCTGGTTTCAACGAGAACAGCGTGCTGGGCGGTTGTCGCCGGCGCGCCGGCGATCTAGGTAAGGCGGCATGCACACGCCAACCAAAGTCGGTACCGGCGCCGTTCCCCTGACCGGCTCACTTCCCGCCGATACGTTCTGTCCGCAGGCGCAGCGGCGGTTCGTGCTGATCGCCGCGATCCTGGCTTCTGCGCTCGGCTTCATCGACGGGTCGGTCCTGGCCATTGCGACGCCGGCGATCCGCGTCGACCTCGGCGCCAGCCTCGCCGAGGCACAATGGATTTCCAATGCCTACGCATTGACACTCTCAGCCCTCATTCTCGTCGGCGGCGCCGCCGGCGATCGCTTCGGCCTGCGCCACTCCTTCGTCGCCGGCATCGTCCTGTTCATTGCCGCCTCGCTTGCCTGCGCGCTGGCGCCTAACCCGGCGGTGCTTATTGCGTTTCGGGCTATCCAGGGTGTCGGAGCGGCCATCATGGTGCCGGGCAGCCTGGCCATTATCGCCAAAGCCTATCCGAAAAAGGAACGCGGCCGGGCGATCGGCATCTGGGCCGCAGCATCAGCACTGACGACGGCGCTCGGCCCGGTGCTGGGCGGCTTCGTGCTGTCGGCGTTCGGCGACGGCATCTGGCGGGCGATCTTCGCCATCAATCTGCCGCTCGGCCTTATCTCGGTCTATCTTCTGCTGGCCAAGGTCCCTGCCGACGCGCCGGCGGAAAGGCGCAGCCTCGATCTCGGCGGCGCTGCACTCGCCATATTGGCGTTCGGAGCACTCGCTTACGGTCTGACCTCGATGAGCGGTGACGGAGAGGGGCTGATGTCCGGCCCGAGTATTGCCGCCGGTGCGGTTTTGCTCGTCGTGTTCATCGTCTTCGAGCGCCGGCGGCGCGAGCCGATGATCGATCTGTCGTTGTTTCGGATCGGCGCGTTCGCGGGCGCCAATGTGGCGACCTTCTTCCTTTATTTCGCGCTGTCGGCCAATCTGTTCTATCTGCCGATGCTCATGATCGCCGGATGGGGGCTGAGCGCGGCCGAGGTCGGTTTCATCTTCCTGCCGCTGTCGGCATTGATCGCAGTGTTGTCCGGACCGGTCGGCCAGTGGTCCGACCGCATCGGGCCTCGCTTTCCGATCGCCAGCGGCAGTCTGGTGGTGGCTCTTGCCTTTGCCGGACTTGCCTTGCTGGCCTATTGGGGCATCCACAATTTCTGGATCGGGGTATTCCCGCTGATGGCTCTGATGGGGTTCGGCATGGCGCTGGTGGTATCGCCGCTGTCGACCGCCCGGCTGTACGGGGGGGCGGGCAAGCGGAAGGGGGGGGGCGGCGGGCAAAAAACCACCCGCTCGAGCCACGGCGGGCGGGTTTGGGTGGGGGGGGGTGGGTGG
>NZ_JAMYVA010000018.1:0-105359 GCF_040323505.1 Mesorhizobium sp. M0040 | reverse complement strand
CGTTCTTCATCCTATCGGAGGACAGCCAGCCGGCCAGATGTTCGAACATCGCCGCCACATCTCAGGTGGCCACCGCTTCCGCGATTACTTCATGTTCGTGCATTAGGCGCAAAGCGGCCATTTAGGCCCGGGCGGACGTCAGTCGCCTTTGGATCATGGGCGTGAATTCGCGGGGCGGACGAGCGGCCGCTTAAGATCAAAACTCGGTCGCTCGAGGTAATTGGGTTTTGACCTCAGCGATACTCGAAGATCGACCGGAATATCCCGGGCGCTATCACCGATAGCGGATTGACCTCCAGGTTCGGCTTGTTGGCGTTGCCCTTGAGCCTGTAGGTGACGCCGATCAGGCCGCGGTCGCGGCCGTTGCCGAGCAGCGCGCCGATCAGCGGCAGTTCGCCGAAGATGCGGTTTACACCGTAGGCCGGCATGAACGTGCCGGTCATGTCCATATTGTTGTTCTGGTCGTAGAGCGTGCCCTGGAAGGTGGTGCCGATGCGCGAGCCGCGCAGCACGCCGTTGCGCAGCTTGAGATAGCCGCTGCTCTTATCGATCTCGCTGAAACCGCGCTCGAACTTCACCCTCGACGTGTCGAGATTGCCTTTGACCGCCTCGTTGAGGCTGCGGTTGTCGCCGGCCGGCGTCGTCGACACGATCGAGGCGAGCTTCGGCTCGTTGACGACAAAGAAGTCCTTGGCGTCGACCTGGCCTTTCATCGGACCGTCGCCGGCCCCGGTGAGCGCCAGCGTGATCGAGCCGCCTTCCATATGCTCGTAGATGTTGAGGAAGCGCAGTATGGCGCCGGCGTCGGCCGACTTCATGTTGAGCGTGCGCAGGCCGCCGCCGGTCGTGTTGCTGATGGTGATGGCGGCTCCCGAACTTGCCGTGGCGCTCACCTTGAGCCCGTTCACCCGGGACCGTGCGGCGCTGTAGTCGAGTTTCAGATTCGACAGCACCTCGTCGTGGAAGCCGGTCAGGGAGCTGACGTCGGCGCTGACCGAGATCGCATCGACGCCGGTGGTCTTGGTGGCGGTATCGACATCGGACGTGAATTGCTTGATCAGCGAGCGTGCGTCCAGCGCGCTGCCGCTGACCTCGACCGCATAGGCCTTGCCCGACCGCTTCACCGAGACGGCGACGTCGTCGCCCCTGTTCAAGGTGACCTTGCTGAACCGGGCCGAGGACAAGGCGCCGTTGACCAGCACCGCGCTGCCGTCGATGGAAAAGGTCTTGCCATCGAGTTCGAAATTGGAGAGCGTCGTGGTGTCGCCGGTCTTCGCCATGGCGAAGACGACCTTGGCGGGAATGCCAGGCCCCTTGCTCCAGCCGGCCCAGGGGATGTCCAGCCTGGCATTGGTCAGGTCGGCCGACACGTTCTGGTTGCCGGTGCCACTCTTGTCGATCGCCACCTTGATGGTTCCGGAAAGCAGCGTCGACAGGCCAGGCATGGCGGTGGCGCGCGTCTTGTCGTCGAGCACCAGCGCCACTTTACGACTGCGCGGCGGGCCGCCATCCCTGAGCGGCTCGATCAGGTCGAGCTCGGCCGGAATGCCGTTGAGCAGCGCCTTCGCCGAGATCACCGCCCGGTCGGGCGCGACCGTGATCGAGCCGTCGGCATGGCTGACCGTCTGGCCCTCGAACGGCTTGCCCAGCGACAGGTCCTTGTAGTCGAGCGCCACCAGCCAATCGAGTTTGGAAGAGTCGACACCGGACTGCAGCGGAATATCGGCCTTGACGTGGCCGGTCACCGTGCCGGATAGGTCGTCCGGCAGCAGGCCGACATGGCGCATGGCGTTGATCGGGTCAAAGGATGCCAACTCGGCGATTGCCGGCGCCTCGCCGGCGACATCGATGTCGAGCGCGCCGATCACCGGCGGATGGTTCGCGGCCTTGACGGTGAGCGTGCCGTTGCTCGCCGCCACCGTGCGGCCGCTCGGCATATAGACGCTGCCCGACGACAGCGCGACGTCGACGTCATTGCCGTGGAAGCCGACGACGCCAACGGCATCGCGGATCGGCGGAATGCGGCCGGCCGTGTCGAAGCGCGATCCTTCGACCTGGAATCGGCCGAACACTTCATCGGCGGAAAGCGGCACGCCGTTGCCGAGCCGTCCGGGCACGACCTGGAACTGCAGGCTGCCATCGACGACGCGGCCGCCGAACAGGTTCTTAAGCACCCACAGCCTGGCATTGCGCGCCGAAAACCATGGCCATAATTGCTTGACGTGCGAGACCGGCATGTCGTGGACATTGAGCGCCACCGATATGCCCGGCGCCTGGTTGGCGACGAACGAAACCGAAGCCGTGCCCAGCACTTCGCTGCCCGGTCCGGACCGGACGCCGATCTGCTCGGCGACCAGCTTTTGGCTCGTCGGCTGGTAGATGCCGGCGATACGGGCGATGAAGCTGAGTGCCGGCTCCGGCGAATCCGAAGGCGCCAGGGTCGAACCGTCGCTGGTCAGGTCGTAACGATAGGATGGTTCCTCGCCCGCTGTGCCGGTAGCCGGCTTCGGCCCGATCGAACCGGCGAAATCGAAGGTCGAGCGGCCGGTTTTCACCAGCAAACTGTCGACCTGGATTTTGTTCGACCCGGCGACGAGTGTTGCATCGAGATCGATGTCGGCCGGAAGCAGGCCGCGCGAACCGAGATCGAGCACCGATCCGGTCAGTGACAGGGCAGCGGTCAGCCGCGAACCGTTGTCGCCGGTCCCTTCCGACCCCGCCAGCTTCAAGGCGATCGCACCCAATTTGCCACCTGCCGCAGTGTCGGCGTCCGCTGCCTGGATGCTGGCGTCCAGCGTGGTGATGCGTCGCGTCGCCGGATCGCGGGTGGCGGAAGCGGCGATGGTAAGCGCCCTACCGTCGACATCCGCGTCGGATGAAAACTCCATGCTTCCCGGTCCCGACTGCGAGACGGAGGCGTCGGCGATGGTGACCCACTTGACCGATCCGGTCTCGGGCAGTGCCAGCTCGACGTTGCGCAGATCGATCTGGCGCATCGAATCCTCGCGCACCGCATCGAGCGCGCGGTTGAGGTTGGCGAAGACGGCGGCGGAAAGTTTTTCCGGATCGATGAGGCCGTCCTGGTTGCGCAGCTCGGCCGTCCAGTCGCCGCCAGACGGCATTGCCGCCATGACGATGTGCGCGTCGGAAATCCGGGCGCTGGTCAGCCGTACCTCGCCCGAAAGCAGCGGGATCAGCCGGATGCCGAAGCGGACCCGGCCTGCATCGGCCATTGGTTTTCCGTCGGCGGTCTTAAGGCTGACGTCGCTGACCTGCAGCGCAATGAAGCTCGACCCGTCAAGCGTCAGCCGTGCCGGCCCGACGGCAACGTCGACATCGAAGCCGGCCAATTTCTCGATTGCCGTTTCGGCTTCCGCGCGAAGCCGCTCCGAGCCGAAGCCGGACACGCCGATCGCATAGACGCCGGCGGCAGCCAGCAGCACAAGGGCGACAAGACCGGCAAACAGCCGCGCCATCATACGGACGCCGCGACCGATCGACGCCTGGCCGAGCGGCGGGACGCGGCACGCGGACGGAAAGGTTCCCAGGTCGGTGATCTCGTCACGCCTGAACCTGATCTTCTCGTGCTGCGGTAGCTCCTGATCCACGCAATCTTCCGTTGAAACGAATTCGATCGTGGACGAATCCCCGCTCGACATTATATCGATGCAGCCTGGCGCGTAACCTCAAACAAGGGCATCGATATGGCTGACCTCGACGTGGGCGATGTTGCGCCGCAATTCGATCTTCCGCGCGACGGCGGCGGTTCACTCAGCCTCGCCGCATTGCTGGGAAAACCCATCGTACTCTATTTCTACCCACAGGACGACACCACAGGCTGCACCAACGAGGCGATCGGCTTTTCGCAGTTGAAGCCGGAGTTCGAAAAGGCCGGCGCTGTCGTCATCGGGCTCTCGCCGGACAGCGTCAAGAAACACGACAAATTCAAGGCGAAATACGATCTGAGCGTCGACCTTGTCGCCGACGAAGAGCGCAAAGTGATCAAGGCTTACCATTTGTGGGCAGAAAAGAAGCTCTACGGCCGCACCTATATGGGCGTCGAGCGGGCGACGTTCCTAATTGGCCGGGACGGACGCATCGCCAGAATCTGGCGCAACGTCCGCGTCAAGGGGCACGCCGAAGAAGTGCTGGAGGCGGTTCGCGCCCTTTGAGAGCTGCGCCAGGCCGCTGCAATTCGATGCCCGTTTTGCGCGAAGACCTTTGGCTGTCGTTCGATCCGGCAAAACTTTGTTAACCCTAATAATGTGTAATCAGGCTTGTCGTTGGTGTCGTAACGAAAGCTTGGTCCCGTGAACGTAGCCAGTCAGTCAGCGGTCTTCGGCAGACGCAAAGAGCCCCACACGGTCATCATCGCCCGGGGCGACCAGATAAGGCATTTCACCATACGCCCGTGGCTGGCGGCATTTTGCGGCTCGGCGCTGGCGGCGGTCGTCATCGGCTACCTGCTGGCGACCTTCTATCTGGTGCTGCGCGACGATCTGATCGGCGCCACGACGGCGCGGCAGGCGCGCATGCAGCAGGCCTACGAAGACCGCATCTCGGCACTGCGCAGCCAGGTCGACCGCATCACTAGCCGGCAGCTACTCGATCAGCAGCTGATGGAAACCAAGGTCAGCGAGCTGCTGGAACGGCAGAGCCAGCTCAGCCTGCGTCACGGCCGCCTCGGCCCGATCCTCGAACGAGCCGAAAACGAGGTCGCAACGCCGCCGGTGCCGGCGGCAAAGCCGGACGAACATGCCGACGCGACCGGCAGCATCCAGCCGACGGCCTATTCCGTCGCTAGCCTTGCCGCCCCCCTTGCCGCTCCTGTGGGCGTTGACGACACCAGGCCGTTCTCGCTGTGGTCGACCCGCGCCGATCCGCTGCCGAACGAAAGTGCGGCCGACCGGGCAGACAAGCTCTTCGTTTCGATCAACAACTCGCTGAAGGCCATCGAGAGCCAGCAGTTCACCCGCATCGCCACACTTGCCGACAATGCTTACAAGAGCGCCGACGCGATCTCGCAGGCGCTCGAGGCCGCCGGCCTGCCCGTCGATAGCGAATTCGACAAGAGCGACGTCGGTGGCCCGCTGATACCGCTCGACAGCTCGTTGGTTTTCGACAGCAAGGTCAAGGAGTTGGACGAGGCTCTTGACGCGCTGGATCATCTTAAAAAGGAAGCGCGCCGGCTGCCGCTCGCCAACCCCGCCCCCGGCCGCAGCGTTACCAGCCCGTTCGGCGTGCGCACCGACCCCATCCTCGGCACGGCCGCCTTGCATTCGGGCATGGATTTCAGGGCGCCGGTCGGTATGCCGGCCAAGGTCACGGCAGGCGGTGTCGTCGTCAAGGCCGGCTGGAATGGCGGCTACGGCCGCATGATCGAGGTCGACCACGGCAACGGTTTTGTAACGCGTTACGGGCATCTCAGCGAAATCGACGTCGCCGTCGGCCAGAAGCTCGATGCCGGAGACGTCATCGGCAAGACCGGCAACAGCGGCCGCTCGACCGGCCCGCATCTGCACTACGAGGTCCGCCACAATGGCGAGGCGATCGGTCCGCTGCGCTTCCTGACCGTCGGCAAGAAGGTCGCGCAGTATCTGTAGAGCCGGCGATTCATTCGGCGTGAAGCCTGGCGCGCGGCCAACCGCCCGCCAGGCAATATCAAAGATAGATCGCTTTCAGCCCTCAGCAGCAGCCATGAACGCGCCGAGCCGCCGGTTGAACGGCTCACCGGTCTGCTGAACGCTGTGCCCCGCGCCGGCGATCACGGCACGATCGGCACCAAGCACGTTTTCGAGCACGTCGCAGACGGCGTCGAATGCTGCGCTGTGCCCGCCGGAGACCACCAGTTTCGGGAACGGCGCATCGGCAAGTTGCCGAAGCCGAATTTCGGCCTCCCATGGCCCGCGTTCGACGACGAGCATGGCCGCGCCTTGCGCGAGCGGGGGCGGCAGCGGGTCTGGCAATTGTATCGCCGAGCCGACCAGATGGAGGAACTGGCGCAAGAAAAGCGCGGGATCGTCGCGGGGTCCGCTTTGCCAGTGGGTCTTCAGGCGCGTCACGAGTTCATTCACGGCAACATCCCCGCGCGCAAGGTCAAAGGCCGGCGGCTCGATCACCGTGAGCGAACGGATTGCTCGTGGGCGCATCGCTGCTGCAAGAAGAGAGATGACGCCGCCATAGGAATGCCCGACCAGATGGACGCGGCTTTCGTCCCAGAGGTCATGCGTCCGATCGAGGAATCCGGCAACCAGTCTGGCGTCGACGACGAAATCCTCGCGTTCGGCAGGGGAACTTGATCCGTATCCGGGCCGGTCGACCACAACCAGCTTCCAGCGCTCCGCAAGCGGTAGCTGCGCGGACCATGTCATCATGCCGTTCGTGACGCTGCCGTGGACGAACAGCACCGGCGGCCCGTCGCCCCGCACCTCATAGCCGAGATCAATCCCGTCGAGGGTCAGCTTCGGCATCGCATCTCCTCCCGCAGACCGGCGAGAGGAAGTATGCTCCCTGCAACGGAAAGGCGCAACGAACTCCGATCCTTGGCCGGCTCACAACCGGTTCCGAAATGGGCTTCAGGGCGCTGATCGGAATGCCGGCCAAGGTCATGCCTGGCGTCCCGTCCAACTGGTGGCGCTTCATGCTGGAAAATTGCCAGAGTTGGGCCCATCCGCCGGCGGGCGCGAATTCGCCGGCGTTAGAAGGACCTTGGCCACAGGCGAATTATTTTTGAATTCCATTTGACTGAATAAATATTCGGTGCGAACCTCTGCTCTCTCGAGAGGGCGCCAGACATGGCATTGCGCGGGACCAATCAGGAGTTCGGGCGGCCGTATAACCGGCGTATCGTGCTCGAATCCATCCGCCTTCACGGACCGATCGCCCGCGGCGACATTGCCAGGCGGGTCGGACTCACCGTGCAGACGGTGTCTACCATCGTTCGCGAGCTGGAAGAGCACGGTTACGTGTTGTCGCTGCGCGAAGAGCCCAAGGGGCGCGGCCTGCCACCGGCAACGCTGCGCATCAATCCGGAAGGCGGCTATGCCGTCGGCATCCACGTCACCCCGCTGGGCATCAATGCCGCCCTGATCAACCTAAGCGGCGATGTTATCGAGAGCACCTACCGCGAAGCCCCAAATGCAACGCCCGACCACGCTTTCGAGCTGATCGGCGCCATGGTGCTCGAATTGACGGCATTGCGGCCCGGTGGCCGCGTTCTCGGCATTGGCATGGCGCTGCCCGGACCGTTCGGCGTGGAGTCCATGAGCTTTGTCGGGCCGACCACCATGACCGGCTGGAAGGATGTGGCGCTGCGCGAGCGGCTGGCCGCCTCGACCGGACTGCCGGCCTTTTTCGAAACCGATATGGCGGCGGCTGCTATCGGCGAGCGCCTCTACGGCCTCGGAACGGCATATTCCGAGTATTACTATCTTTATTTCGGCGTCGGTCTCGGCGGCGTCATGGTGCATGACGGGGCGGCATTGCGCGGCGCCTGGGGAAACGCCGGTGAAATCGGCCACATTCCCGCGGTGCCGGGCGGCGAGCCCTGCCCGTGCGGCAATCGCGGCTGCCTCGAACGGTATCTCTCGCTCGAGGCGCTGCGGCGCCGCAACATCGCCGACGCCGAGTGGGTGAGCGAGATTGCGCCGATCTTCCGCAACGCCGTCACCATCATCGAAAACTTGTTCGATCCCGAAACCATCATCCTCGGCGGGCTTGCCTCCACCGACCTGCTCGAAAGGCTTGCCGGCGCGGCCGCGCACCTGCCCAATTCGGTCTCGGCGCGAAGCGACCGCGCGACCCCCCGCGTCCGCGTCGTGCGCGGCGGCCAGCATGCGGTGTTGCGCGGCGCCGCCGCGCTTGCCGTCTCAGGAGTGCTTTCGCCACGCTTCGGCCAGATCTTCACCGCCGAGCGCGAACGCGGTCGGGATCTCTTGCATAACAAGGGGATCGCAGCATGAGCGAACCGCTGCTGGTGCTCGACAACGTAGCCAAGAATTACGGCGCCATCGAAGCGCTGAAAGGCATCAGCTTTTCGATCGACAAGGGCGAAGTGGTGGCGCTTCTGGGCGACAACGGCGCCGGCAAATCGACGCTGGTCAAGATCATTGCCGGCGGCCTGGAGCCGTCCTCCGGCCGCATGCTGTTCGAAGGCAAGGAATTCCTCGCCAAATCCCCCGCCGAGGCCAAGGCCGCGGGGATCGAGACGGTCTACCAGGACCTGTCGCTTTGCACCAATGTCGACGTGGTCGCCAATTTCTTCATGGGCCGTGAGATCACCAGGAAGGTTCTCGGCATTCCAGTGCTCGACGAGCGCGCCATGGAGCAGGTGGTGCAAAAAGCCTTGGCAAGCGCGGGCACCCGCATTCCCTCGCTTCGCACCAATGTCGAGCACCTCTCGGGCGGTCAGCGACAGGCCATCGAGCTCAACCGGTTCGTGCATTTCGGCGGCAAGCTGGTGCTTCTCGACGAGCCGTTCGCAGCGCTTGGCGTCGAGCAGACGCGGCGCGGCCTCGACATGATCCGCCAGGTGGCGAGCCAGGGCATCGGCGTCGTCATAATCACTCATATCATGCAACAGGCCTTCCAGGTCGCCGATCGGATCGTGGTGATCCGGCAAGGCGTCGTGGCGGGCGACGTCGCACGCAACAAAACAAGTCCCGACGCGGTGATCAACATGATCACCGGAGAGACGCTCGCCGGTGCCGGACCGACGAACTGAGGGACAAACGAGGGGTCCGGCGCAAGAGGAGCGAACGACATGAAGAAAATACTTCTTTCCGTCTTCGGTATCCTGGCACTGGCCTTTGCCACGCTCACGCCGGCATTCGCCCAGTCCAAGGGCACCGTCTACTACATGGTGCCGACATTGCTCGATGAGTTCCAGACCGGCTCGGTGAGCGCGCTGGAATTGTTCCTGAAGCAGGTCGGCTACGAGATGAAGACGCTGAACGCCGACAACAAGACCGACGCTCAGCAATCGCAGATGAACGACGTCATCGCGCTGAAGCCGTCGGCGATCATTCTTGCCGCCGTCGATTTCAATGCGCTGAAACCGTCGATCGAGGCCGCCCGCGCCGCCGGCATCCCGGTCGTCGAGTTCGACCGCCAGATCACCTCGACCCCGTCCGACTTCACCTCGGTGGCCGGAACCGTCGAGATCGGCTACGTCGCCGCCGATCAGGCGCAAAGGCTCCTGACCGCGAAAAACGGCTCGGTGAAGGGCAAGATCCTGCAGGTGCTCGGCGATCCGGGCGATCCCTACACGCTCGACATCCAGAAGGGTTTCGAGGAGAAGATGAAGGCGTTCCCGGACGTCAAAATCATCTCGCTGCCGGCCATGCAATGGGCGGCGGATGCGGCCGGGACCATCGTGAACGACCAGCTGCTCGCCAACCCCGACATCGACCTGATCTTCAGCCATGCCGCGCATCTTTCGGTCGCTGCCGTCGCCTCGCTCGAGGCCGCCGGCAAGAAACCGGGCGACGTCATGCTGATGAGCTCGAACGGCGCTCCGGTCGGCCTCGACCTGATCCGCAAGGGCTGGCTCAACGTGGAAGTCGAGCAGCCGCTCTACGCCCAGGCCGCGGCGGTCGCCATGTTCATGGACAAGGTGGTCAACAAGCAGGAGATCAAGCCCGGCGAATATGATGTGCTTGGTCTGAAATCGACCCTGACCAAAGAAGCGTGGGGGCCGAACATCAAGATCCCCGGCGCTGCGATCACCAAGGAAAATGTCGATAACCCTGCCTTCTGGGGCAACATGAAGCCGCCGACCGAAACCATAAAGCCGGTCGAATAGCAAACTCGCCAGAAGCTCCGGGCCATTGCCGGCCCGGAGCCCAGCCCTGCAGCCCCGGTGCGTTCAAACGGACGCGCACGGGTATGCTGCAGCAATTTTCAACCGCGCCTGATCTTTCCGAAGAACGAATGGTTTTCGGGGTCATGCGCCAACCGGATCGGCAGATGAACCCCCGCACGCGCCAAACCCTCGAGTTCATCCTCGACAATCTTGTCTGGTTCATGCTGGTCTTCGTGCTGGTGGTCTTTTCCATCCTCATCCCGAACTATTTTCAGCTCGGCATTTTTGCCAACATCATCGAGGCGTCGAGCGTGCTCGGCGTCATGTCGATCGGCTTGGCGCTGGTCATCATCGCCGGCCACATGGACCTGTCGGTCGAATCGGTGGCGGCGCTCAGCGCCATGGCGGTCGGCATCCTGTTCTGCTCGTCGGGCATCGGCCTTGGCATCCAGTTGCAGCCGCAATGGCTGATGGTTCCGGTTTCGCTGCTCATCGCGCTTGCCGTCGGCGGCCTCATCGGCGCCTTCAATGGCTACCTGGTGGTCAGGGTCAAGATGAGCGCCTTCATCATCACCCTGGCATCTTACATCTGGGTGCGCGGCCTGGTGCTGGTTATCTCCGGCGGCCGCTCGGCGCAGGACCTTACGCCGGCAATCCGCTGGTTCGGCATCCAGCGCCTGGGCGGCCTGCCGCTGACTGCCTGGATCGCCATTGCGTGTTTCGTGGTGTTCTCGCTGATCATGGCCAAGACGCCCTTCGGCCGGCACCTGGTCATGATCGGCGGCAACGAGACGGCGACCTTTCGCGCCGGCATCCGCGTCAACCGCAACCTGGTCATAGCCTTCGTTCTCGCCGGCGCCATCGCCGGCCTTGCGGGTTGGCTGCTGGCGATCCGCACCTCCGGCGCGACAGCTAATCTCGGCGTCGGCCTGTTGTTCAATGCCTTCGCCGCAGTCGTCATCGGCGGCGTCAGCCTGAAGGGCGGCGTCGGCACCTTGCCCGGCGTCTATGCCGGCGTGCTGCTGCTCTCGGCCATCAACACGGCGATCAATTTGATGGGCCTGCCGGCCAACTTCACCCAGGTGATCCACGGCCTGCTCGTCCTCGCCGCGGTGCTGCTCGACGCATTCAAGCAAACCATCCGCCAGAGGCTCGCATGACCGGCCGTCTGGAAGATAAGGTCGCGCTGATCGTTGGAAGTGCGCGCGGGATCGGCAAGGGCATCGCACAACGCTTTGCCGAAGAGGGCGCGACGCTTGTCCTGGCCGATACCGAGGCTGAGGCCGGGCAAGCGACTGCGGACGAGCTCGGTGCCGCCTTCATCCGCACCGACATCTCGCAGATGGCTGATGCCGAGGCTGCTGTTGCACTGGCGCTCGACCGTCACGGCCGGCTCGACATCATGGTGCAGAATGCCGGAATCTATCCCTGGCAATTGCTGGAAAACACCAGTCCCGACGATTGGGACCGGGTCATGGCGGTGAACTTGCGCGGCAGCTTCATCGCTGCTCGCGCCGCACTGGTGCCAATGAAGGCACAGCATTTTGGCCGCATGCTGTTCACCTCCTCGATCACCGGCCCGCATGTCACCAGCCCCGGCCACGGCCATTATTCAGCGACCAAGGCCGGCATCAATGGGCTGATCCGTTCGGCTGCGCTCGAATTCTCGGGCTACGGCATTACAGTCAACGGCGTCGAGCCCGGCAACATCCTCACTGAAGGCATAGAGCAGCATCGCGGTGCGGCCTTCATCAAGAACATGGAAGACGCCATCCCGCTCGGCCGTCTCGGCAGCCCTCGCGATGTGGCCAATGCCTTCCTGTTCCTGGCCTCTGACGATGCCAGCTACATCACGGGCACGACCATCATCGTCGACGGCGGGCAGCTTTTGCCCGAGGGCAAGGATTTCCGGCTGCTGCCGCCATGATCCTCGATTTCGGCGGCGGTTTCTTCCTGCGCCGGGCGACCACCGCCGATCATGCAGCGCTTGCGATGATCTGTCTCAAGACCGGCGATGCCGGCAAGGACGCCAGCGGCCGCGAGGACGACCCGGAACTGCTCGGCCTCCTCTACACTATTCCCTACCAGGTGCTCGAACCCGAGCTGGCCTTCATTGTCGATAGTCCCGCAGGTGCGGCCGGCTACCTGCTTGGCGCGGCCGATACGGGCGCTTTCAATGCCAGCCTGGCATCAGACTGGTATCCCGACCTTCAGCGGCGCGTGGCAGACCCGGGACCCGACAGCTCGCGCTGGCGCGGCAGCGACTGGGCGCGGCATCGGGTCCATCATCCCGATTTCGCTATTCCGCCTGCGCTGACCGCCTATCCGTCGCATGGCCATATCGACCTGTTGCCGCAAGCGCGCGGGAAAGGCATCGGCAGGCGCGCGATGGCCTTCCTCGAGCAGGGGCTTGCCGCGAGCGGCTCGACCGGCATCCACCTCGAAGTCATGCCGGAGAACGATGGTGCGCTAAGGTTCTACAAGGCGATTGGATTTGAGGTGGTGCAGGACGCTGATTCATCGAAGCGTTGTGTTTATGTGGCGAAACGGATTGCTCACGCTCCGGCGATTGCAGGCTGATCTGCGACAAGCCAATCGCCCAAGTTGCAAAGAACCGGGAGGCCTATGGACGTACAATGCTGCCGTTCTGCAGCAGCCAGTTGCCCCGCGTGAACACCTTTGCCGCGGGAACGAAACCTTCGTCGCGTGCTCCACCGCAGACACGAAAGTCACCACCATCAACACGGTGCGGGGCCAATTCAAGTGTTGGCGGAGCGTCTACTAGTTCAGTATGGGCGGCAGGGGAACATCCGCGACCGTTCCCCCGGCCACAATCGAGAGCACATAAAGCAGATAAATGGCTAATACCAACAGGGCGAGGAATGAACCGCTGGCAAAGACTCCTGCAACCGCGGCGTCGGGATAAGCTTCGACTTGTTCTTTCTTGAAGGTGTCTTCTTCGTTACCGGTTGTCTTCACAACCCGTTCGCCTGGAAGCCGGTTTCTTTCAGCTTCCTTCGATATCTTATCCGCGAGATCTCCTGCGATCACGGGATCGTCCGGAAGATGACTCGCAAGCCATCCAGGAATATTTTCGCTCCCGCCCATGCCCATACGCAATTGAGATACTGCAAGTTGTAGCTTTCGGCAATCGTTTCCCCCATGAGAGGCAAGCAGATCAGACTTAAGTCCCTGTGGAAAGACAGTTCGAATCAGACCAAAGTCCGAGTAGCACAGTGATCGGATGCGTCTCACCTGGGCGATCAGCTTGAGCGGTGTAGCCCACACTGAACACATCGAGGAAAATGGTGGGCGATGACGGGCTCGAACCGCCGACATCTTCGGTGTAAACGAAGCGCTCTACCAACTGAGCTAATCGCCCGCCCCGGGCCGGACCTTTAAGCAGTTAGGACCGGCTTCGCAAGGCCAAATGAGCGGCGAGTGGCTTGGCCGGGAGCCGGTTTCGAACAAAGTTCGGCTTGTCAAAAAACCTTCTCCTGTTTGCCGTTATGCTGTCCGGGTCCGCTTGACACCCGGTGGCTTACCCCTTATCCACCGCCCCAACGACGAACACGGCTGACACGTGCTCGTCCATGCGCGGGTGTAGCTCAGTTGGTTAGAGTGCCGGCCTGTCACGCCGGAGGTCGCGGGTTCGAGCCCCGTCACTCGCGCCATTTCTCCTTTGGGGTCACGTCCCCTTAATGTCGGAGAAATGTCGACGTTGATTTGTCAAAAATCATCTTCTTTCGTGACCCGGTCTAGGTCCATTCCTTTCGAATTCTGGCATTGATCCTCATCCATCGACCTGCCCGCCTGTTTGTGGTCGAGCCAGAAGACAATAGCTTCTCGGACAAGAGTCGGGTCTAACCCATTCGCTCTCGCTTACAGTCTCATCCCGCAGTGCCGGGCTTCACCCCTCGGCGAGCAGCGCCTCGACTTCCTGCAGCGTCGGCATGGACGGCGCGGTGCCCGGGCGCGTCACCGAAATGCCTGCGACGGCGCAAGCGAAGCGCACCGCCTGCAGGGGTTCCATCCCCCTCGACAGCGCCGCAGCCAGGCCGCCATTGAAGGCGTCGCCCGCACCCGTGGTCTCGATGACCGGGCCGGCGGCGACCGCTGCGACATGCTCGGAACGGTCGGCCGTGTGCAGCAGCGCGCCCTTTTCGCCGAGCGTCACGATGACAGCGCCCACGCCCTTCTCGAGCAGGCTGTCGGCGGCACGGCGGGCATCGTCGATGGAGGATACCTTGATGCCGGTCAGTTCCTCGGCCTCAGTCTCGTTCGGCGTGACATAGTCGCAAAGCGTGTAGATACGGTCCGGAAGCTTGGCCGCCGGCGCCGGGTTCAGGATGGTGGTCACCCCTGCCCCGCGCGCGATCCCCAGCGCCGGCAGCGCCGCCTCGATCGGCTGTTCGAGCTGGGTGACGAAGACGCCGGCCGAGCGGATCAGCCCGGCATTTGCCTCGATGTCGGCGGCCGAGATCAGCATTGCCGCGCCGGGACTGACGATGATGGCGTTATTGCCGCTCGTCTCCTCGACGAAGATATAGGCGGCACCCGTATAGCTCTGCGGCGTCTCGATGACGGCGCTTTTCACGCCCGCCTCTTTCCAGGTCTGCCTCGCCATATCGGCGAACGGATCGACGCCGAGGCGGGTCAGGAAGGTGACGTCGGCGCCGAGCCGGCCGGCCGCCACCGCCTGGTTGGAGCCTTTGCCGCCGGGGCCGAGTGTGAAGGACGTGCCCAGGATCGTCTCTCCCATGCGCGGCTGGCGGGCGGCGCGGTAGGCGGTGTCGGCGACGAAGACGCCCAGTATGACGATCGGTCTGCCCGGCATCTCGCTACTCCGCATCCGGCGGCACGACGCCCTTGCGGAAGGCGAAGCAGCCGTAGAAGCGGCGCTCGCCGGTCTGGATGACGCAATAGGCCCTCTTGGCGCGTTCGTAGAAGGCGTAGCGTTCGACCGAGATCATCGGCCAAGCCTTGCCCTCGGCGGCATCGATCTCTTTTTGCACTTCCTGCTGCACGGCGGGAATGTCGTCCGGCTTGCCGACGATCTCCATGCGCGCGGCCGCGTCGTCGACGAAGGTGTCCAGCGGATAGAGCGACAGTACCGCCTTGACCACGTCGGCCGCCGACGCATCGATGCGCAGCAGCCGGCCAAGCACGGTCTGGCGGGCCACCGAATCAGACGGGAAATTGGTGTCGGCGATAATCAGATCGTCACCGTGGCCCATCGCCCGCAGCGCCTGCAGCACATCGGCATTGAGCAGCGGATTGATTCCTTTGAGCATGGTATTCCTCGCGAAGTTTGCTGGGGCGAAATCAGAGACGCTTGCCGGTCTCTGCGTCGAAGAGATGCACCTGGTCGAGCCGCGGTTTCAGGTGCAGTGTGTCGCCCGGCTTGAAGTCGTGGCGCTCACGGAACAGCGCCACCATCTCGCCCTCGCCGAAGCGCAGGAACACCAAAGTCTCGGAACCGGTCGGCTCGACCACCGAAATCTTCGCCGGAACGCCATCGGGATGGATTTCGAGATGCTCGGGCCGCACGCCGTAGACGACATTACGGCCATCCTCGACGGCACTGGTCGCCGCAATCGGGAACGGCGTCCCGGCGATCTCGACGACGGGCTTGTCGCCCTTGCGCACGACGCCCTTGAGCAGGTTCATCGAGGGCGAGCCGATGAAGCCGGCCACAAACAGGTTGGCCGGCCGGTCGAATAATTCCAGCGGCGCGCCGACCTGTTCGATGCGACCGTCGCGCATCACCACGATCTTGTCGGCCATGGTCATGGCCTCGATCTGGTCGTGGGTGACGTAGATGGTGGTGGTCTTCAGCCGCTGGTGCAGTTCCTTGATCTCGGTGCGCATCTGGACACGCAGCTTGGCGTCGAGATTGGAGAGCGGCTCGTCGAAGAGGAACACCTGCGGGTTGCGCACGATGGCGCGGCCCATGGCGACGCGCTGGCGCTGGCCGCCAGAGAGCTGGCGCGGATAGCGCTTGAGGTAGGGATTGAGGTCGAGGATGTCGGCGGCGCGTTTGACCCGCTCAGTAACCACCGCCGGGTCGGTTTTGCGCAGCTTGAGAGCAAAGGCCATGTTCTGCTCGACCGTCTTGTGCGGATAGAGCGCGTAGTTCTGGAACACCATGGCGATGTCGCGCTTGGCCGGCGGCAGATGGTTGACGACGCGCTCGCCGATGGCGATGGTGCCGCCGGAGACCGTTTCCAGCCCGGCCACCATCCTCAGCAGCGTGGACTTGCCGCAGCCGGAAGGCCCGACCAGCACCACGAACTGCCCGTCGGCGATGTCGACGCTGACATCGTGCAGAACCTTGACGGTTCCGAACGCCTTGGCCACATTGCGGATCGCGACTTGAGCCATCATTCCCCCTTCAGTTGCCGTGAAGCTAAACAACGCAAACGGCGAGGGCAAGTCAGTCTCTTATAGATAAAAAACCCATTCACGTTGACACCGCACTTCGTTGTGCGAATAGTGACAATGTCCGGCTTATGACCCTGTTCCGGGCGCACCGGTACGCTTGTCCGGCACTGAATGCCAAGCGTCGCGGGAGGGAGAATTCGGGCCGCTATTTACGGGAGTCGCTGTCGTTGGGGAACATAATCGGCGCTCCACCATCTGAACCAATTCACAATTGACCTTCTGGGAGGAACGAAATGAAAGTCAGCCTTTATAACCAACTTGTCCGCGCCGGGGCCACCCGCCGCGACGTGCTGAAGGGAGCGGCCAGCATGGCCGCCCTCGCGGCGGCCTCAAGCGCCGGACTTGGTGCGCTGACGCGCACGGCTGCGGCCGCCGACGACCTGCGTGCGCAGATCCTGCAGATCCCGGGTGTCGGCAAGGGTCAGCCGACCGATGCCGACTTCCAGCAGGTCGGCGACCTTTGCCTTGGCGCCACCAAGGCCAATGTCAAGGAAGGCGAATTCGCCGGTGTCGAACTAACCTTCATGGGCCTCAACAACCAGAACCTGCACAATGTGCTGTTTCGCGGCTTCCTGAAGCCGTGGGAGACCTATACCGGCGCCAAGATCAACTGGATCGACCTGGCGCAGGCTGACTACAACGCCCGCCTGCAGCAGTCGATCGCGACCGGCACCGTCGATTTCGACATCATCGAAATGGGGGCACCGTTCGAAGGCGACGTCTGCGGCAAGGGTCTCACCTCCGAGATGCCGGACTGGGTCAAGGACCAGATCGACATGAAGGATGTCGTGGCCTATCTGCAGCCGCCGGTCGGCACCTGGGACGGCAAGCAATATCGCGTCACGGTCGACGGCGACGCGCATAACTTCAACTACCGCACCGACGTGTTCGCCGATGCCGACCTCGCCAAGGCCTGGAAGGACGGCGGCGGAGAAGGCGAATGGGGCGTGCCGAAGACCTGGCAGCAGGTGCAGGCGGTGACGAAATTCCTCAAGGGCAAGCAGGTGAACGGCCAGGATGTCTTTGGCTATCTCGATGCGCCCAAGCCCTGGGGCGGTTTCGGCTTTTATTTCCTCGGCAGCCGCGCCAGCGCCTACGCCAAGCATCCCGATGACAAGGCCTGGCTGTTTGATGCCGACACGATGAAGCCGCGCGTCAACAATCCGGCATGGGTGCGGGCGATCCAGGACGTCATCGATGCCCTGCCCTCCGAACCTGCCGACCAGATCAACGCCGACCCGAACACCACCGCCTTCCAGCAATTCCTGGCAGGCACCGGTTCGATGGTTACCTGGTGGGGCGACGTCGGTTCGAACGTCAAGACCAACGATTCCTCGGTCGTCGGCGACATCACCGGATTCTCGATCCTGCCGGGCTCGGACGATGTCTACAACTCCAAGACCGGCCAGTGGGACAAGCTCGCCAGCGGCCCGAACCATGCGCCGAACTGCGCCTATCTCGGCTGGGGCGTTTACGTCATGGCCCGCGTCGACAGCGACGAAAAGAAGAAGAAGGCGGCATGGTCTGCCGCTGCCCATCTCGGCGGCAAGGACCTGTCGCTCTGGTGCGCGGCCTATCCGTCGGGTTTCCAGCCCTATCGCAACTCGCATTTCAACATACCGGAATGGGTGGCGGCGGGCTACGACGAGGCGTTCATCACATCGTATCTGAAGTCGGAAGCCGACAGCTACAACCATCCGAACGCGGCGATCGAGCCGCGCATCCCCGGCATCTTCCAGTACTACAGCGCCGCCGAGGACATTTTGGCCAACACTTTTGCCGGCAAGATGAAGGCGCAGGAAGGCGCCGACGCCATCGCAGCCGCCTGGGAGAAGCTCACCGACCAGATCGGCCGCGACAAACAGGTCAAGCTCTACAAGGCCTCGCTCGGCATGTAGGCTGAGATAGTGAAACTGGTTCGGCGGCGCACAGCCGCCGGACCTCACCTTGACCGACTTGGCCTCGACCGGCTCGGCCGGTCATCGAGCCTCCTGTGAACGGGCAAGACGCGTGGCTGACCGGACCCTGGCTGACCAGACTTTGTCGACAAGTGAATGGCCGGCAGGCGCCGTGCCATCCGACCTGATACCGCGGAGCCGCAAACGGCTTGGCTGGGCTCTGATGGCTGCTGCGACGCTCGGCCTTCTGGCGGTGATCGCGCTGCAAATCCTCTACAAGAGCGAGGTCGACACTATCGGCTTCGACACCTGGCGGCCGGTGGTCTACGCCTATGTGCTGTGGGGTGTCGCGCTCGGCATCGGCCAGGTACTGACGCGCGGCGAGGACGGCCAGCGCGCTCTGTTCCTGCTGCCGGCGCTGCTGTTTACCATTGCCATGGTGATCTTCCCGACGCTGTTCGGCTTCTACATCGCGCTGACCGACTGGAACCTCAGTTCCTTCAGCGGACGGCAGTTCAACGGGCTCGACAATTTCTGGCAGATGCTGAACGACGCCTATTATCGCAATGCGCTGTTCAACATGGTGCTCTACGTGCTGGCGGTGTTCGTCGAATATGTCATCGCCTTTGGCCTGGCGCTGCTGCTCAACGCGCAGATCCGGGCGCGAAAATTCTTCCGCGTCGTCTTTCTCATGCCCCTGATGCTGTCACCGGTGGCGGTGTCGTGGATGATCGGCAAGTCGCTGATGGAATACCGCTTCGGGCCGGCCGCGACACTGGCGCGCCATCTCGGCTGGGAAAACCCGGCCTTCTTCTCCAACCCGATCACCGCCCGCATCTCGATCATGGTGCTCGACGCGTGGACGTTCATCCCGTTCATGATGATCATGCTGCTCGCCGGCCTGCAGGCGATGTCGCGCGAGGTGCTCGAGGCAGCGCGTGTCGATGGCGCGACTGCCTGGCAGACCTTCTGGCAGGTCACCTTCCCGCTGATGCTGCCGGTGTCGGTGACAGCGGTCATCCTGCGCATCATCTTCAAGCTGAAGCTCGCCGACATCATCATCACCGTCACCTCCGGCGGGCCGGGCGGCGCGACCGATTCGGTGTCCAGTTTCATCTACCGCGAATATCGCGACCGCTCGAACGTCGGCTACGGCACGATGCTGGCGATGGCCTATTTGATCATCATCATCGTGTTCGTGACCTGGCTGCTGAAGTTCGCCAGCCGCTTCGTGCGCAACGTCAACTGATCGGGCCGGCAAGATGAGCGTTCAAACCACCGACTTTGCCGCCTCCGAAATCCGCTCGCCGGCGGCGTTCTTCGCCAACCGCGTCTTCATCTACGGCGCCCTCATCTTCTGGGCTTTCATCTGCCTGTTCCCGATCTATTGGACGATAACCACCTCGTTCAAGACCGCGGTCGACGTCACCCAGGGCCATCTGATCCCGTTTGTCGACTTCAAACCCGACTGGAAGGGCTGGCGTTCGCTCGGCCTGTCGCCGGACTCGATCTTTCGGACATCGACTGTGCGCGACGAATTCATCAAGCGTTTCATGAATTCGGTCATCACTTCGGTCGGCGCGTCGACCCTCGCCATCGTCATCGGCAGCCTCGCCGCCTACGGGCTGACCCGCTATCGTTACAAGTTCGCCTGGTTCAGGAACGAGGACATTTCCTTCTTCTTCCTGTCTCAGCTGATCCTGCCGCCGGTGGTTTTGGCCCTGCCCTTCCTCGTGCTTTACCGCGAAGTCGGCCTGCTCGACACGCGCGTCGGGCTGATCCTGCTCTACACGCTGATGGTGCTGCCGATCGTCATCTGGATCATGCGCGACCAGTTCAACTCCATCCCGGTGGAGTTGGAGGAGGCAGCACTCGTCGACGGCCTGTCGATCTGGGGCGCCTTCTTGCGCATCGTCATGCCGATCGCGCTGCCGGGCATGGTCGCCGCCTTCATCCTGGCGATGGTGCTGTGCTGGAACGAGTATTTCTTCGCCGCGCTTTTGACCTCGACCGACGCAAAGACCATTCCTGTCATGGTGGCCAGCCAGACCGGCTCACAAGGCATCAACTGGTGGTCGATGGCAGCGCTTGCCACCGCCGCCATCACACCGCTCGCCGTCATCGGCATCGCGCTCGAGCGTTACCTGATCATGGGCATGACAGCGGGCGCGGTGAAATAACTGGGCCGGTTCTCCCTTCTCCCCTTGTTGTGGGAGAAGGGAAAAGCGCGCTAACCCGAAAGTGTTGCCCGCAAATGGTCGAGGATCATGGCAACCCCTTTTTGCCCCAATTCCGCCGAGGCTTCGGGCGCACTTGCCGTGTACCAGCCGGTGTTGTCGGCGAAGCGGCCGGCATCCACCGCTTCCGGGCACAGCGCCAGCATCAGTGACGTCTCGCCGGTGCCGGCATGGTCGAACGGGTACCGGCTGTGCATTGAAGCCGGCATCAGCGGATGCACCTGCACCCAGTTGAAGAAATTGCTGCCCTCGGCGTGCTCGGCATAATAGTCGGCCATCGCCGGAGAGCCCCACCAGCCTTCGCCACGTTCTTTCTCCAGGAAGCGGAAGATCGCCTGCCGGCCGGCGGCCTTGAAGGCGAGATCGGTCGGCATGCCGGCGGCAAAATTTTCGGTCTGGTGGTGAATGATGGCGTGGATGTTGCGGAAGCCGATGCGCAGCAGGCTGTAGAACAGTTCTTCCGCAAATGGCGCCAGCACATTGCCACCGACCTGCACCGAACCACTGCCTTCCGGTGCTGCAACCGCATAGCTCGCCGCGCCGTAATAGAAGGGTGGCAGAATGACGATCTCGGCTTCTTTTTCGAACAGTTCCAGGCTCTTGACCACCGCTAGCGTGTCCATGCCGACGGCCATGTGCTCGCCGTGATATTCGAGCACACCGAGCGGCAACACGACCGGCCGGTTTTCGGCGATCACCTTGCGTATCTGATGCGGCAGCATCAATTCGTAGCGCATGACACCTACTCCATATTGGTGTGGCGGGCGCGCATCGCTTCCGGCGAGACGCCGGTCAGATCCCTGAGCTTCAGCACCATCACTTCGAAGAGGACGAACAGCGCGCCTTCGAAAACCGAGCCCATCGGCAGGACGGATGTCTTTTCAGGGCCCTGGTCGTCGGCCATGGTCTGAGCCGGGATAAGCAGTGTGAAGTCGGCCAGCTTCGCGGCAGTGCTGTCGGCTTGCGCGGTGAGCAGCAGGACTGTGGCACTGGCCTCGCGCGCGACCTGCATCAAGGTCAGCACCGTCGACGTCTCACCCGGGCCGGAACTTGCGAGGAAGACATCGCCCTCGCCCAGCGGCGGCGTGGTCATGTCGCCGACGACCGACACCGGCAGACCGAGATGGTAGAGCCGCATGGCAAAACCCTTGACCTGCATCGCCTCGCGGCCGCAGCCATAGGTGACGATCTTTTTCGCGCCAGCCAGGATGGCGCAAGCGGCGTCGATACGGCTTTCGTCGATGCGCTCCAGCACGGTGCCAAGCTCGTTCAGCGCAATCCCAAACAGGTTTTCGCCGGCGTCCGTCATGACATTTGCACCAGCTTGCCGGTGCCGGAGAACCATTTGAATATCTTAGTCACCTTTGCCCCGAACAGCTTGTTTTCATTCATGCTATCACCGCGAAAATCGGTGTCCAACGACACGCAGTGCTTTTGATGCGCCACAGCCGTGATAGTGTCACGGCAAATCGCAAATGAGGAAACGGCAGCAGATGAAGACACGGCATTTCGACCGCATCGGCAATGGCGGCATCACCTTCACCGAGCTCGGCTTCGGCACTGCGCCGCTCGGCAATCTTTATCGCGCCGTATCCGATGAGGATGCCAATGCTACGCTGGAGGCGGCATGGCGGGTCGGCTGCCGCTACTACGACACCGCGCCGCTCTATGGGCTGGGCCTTGCCGAAACGCGGCTCAATCCGTTCCTGCGTTCGAAGAAGCGTGACGACTACGTGCTGTCCAGCAAAGTCGGGCGCATCATGCGCGCCTGCCCGCCGGAACAGCGCACCGGCATCGGCAAATTCTTCGACACCCCATCGCGCCGCGAGGTCTACGATTACAGCTATGACGGCGTCATGCGCTCGTTCGAAGCCTCGCTGGAACGGCTCGGCGTCGACCGCATCGACATCCTCTTCGTGCATGATGTCGACATCTTCACCCATGGCAGCAAGGAAGCCTCGGACCAGCGCATCCAGGAATTCATGAGCTCCGGCTATTACGGATTGCTGGCATTGCGCGACCAGGGCGTGATCAAGGCGTTCGGCGGCGGCATCAACGAGTGGCAGGTTGCCCAGACGCTGGCCGAGCGCGGCGATTTCGATCTGTTCCTGCTTGCCGGGCGTTACACGCTGCTGGAGCAGGAAGCGCTGCAGTCTTTCCTGCCGCTATGCCAGCAACGCGGCATCGGCATCGTTCTCGGCGGGCCGTACAATTCCGGCATCCTGGCAACCGGGCCGAAGCCCGGCGCCTACTACAACTATTCGGAGGCGCCGCAGGACATCATCGATCGCGTCACCCGCATCGAGGCCGTCTGCAAGCGCCACGGCGTGCGCCTGATCGAGGCGGCGCTGCAGTTCCCGCTGCTGCATCCTTCGGTCGTGTCGGTAGTCCCGGGCGGCCAGCGGCCGGGCGAAGTCGAAAGCAATCGCTCGCTGCTCGACACAAAACTGCCACCGGCGCTGTGGGCCGATCTCAAGACAGAAGGCTTGATGCGCGCGGATGCGCCGACGGCATAGTGCCGCCTTTCCAACGACGCTGCGGGCACAGAAAAGAAAAACCGGATATACCGGCTTTTCTTTTCTCTGAAAGACTTAAGGAGGCGCTTAGTTGACCGCGTCCTTGAGGCCCTTGCCGGCCGAGAACTTCGGCACGGTGCGCGCCGGGATCTTCACTTCCGCACCGGTCTGCGGATTGCGGCCGGTCGACGCGGCGCGTTGTGACACGGTGAAATTTCCGAAGCCGACAAGCCGGACATCGCCGCCCTTTTTCAGTTCGCCGGTGATGACGGAAAACACCGCATCAACCGCCGACTGCGCGTCACCCTTCGAAATACTCGCGGCATCGGCGACAGCGGACACCAGTTCGTTCTTGTTCATAAAAATTCCCTTCCATGAGAAAACCGGAACACTCGACTCATCCGGCAGGAAACGGACTTTAGAAAGAAGCGCTCCGGCAACCAAGTCGAAAAGCGCCGGGAAAGTCGAAAAAAGCCCGGAAATCCGGGGTTCTTCACATGAAAAAGCCGGGCTCAAGGCCCGGCTCTCTCTTTGTGCATTGCAACTTTAGCAAGAGCTAATGCGCCAGCGATTTACCAGCTTCGTCCCCGACATCGACCACGGCCGGCGCATTGACGGGTTCAACCCACTGGATCGGTTCCGGCATGCGCACCAGCGCATGGCGCAACACTTCGCCAACCCGTGAGACCGGAATGATCTCCATGCCGCTCTTCACGTTCTCCGGAATCTCCGCCAGATCCTTGGCGTTCTCTTCCGGGATCAGCACCTTCTTGATGCCGCCGCGAAGTGCGGCAAGCAGCTTCTCCTTGAGGCCGCCGATCGGCAGCACCCTGCCGCGCAGCGTGATCTCGCCGGTCATCGCCACATCGGCCTTGACAGGGATTCCGGTCAGCACCGAGACGATCGCCGTCGCCATCGCCACGCCAGCCGACGGTCCGTCCTTGGGCGTTGCGCCTTCTGGCACGTGGACGTGGATATCGCGCTTGTCGAACAGCGGCGGCTCGACGCCGAAATCGATGGCCCGCGAGCGGACGTAGGATGCCGCCGCCGAAATCGATTCCTTCATAACGTCGCGCAGATTGCCGGTCACGGTCATGCGGCCCTTGCCGGGCATCATGACACCTTCCACCGTCAACAGCTCGCCGCCGACTTCCGTCCAGGCGAGCCCGGTGACCACGCCGACCTGATCGTCGCTCTCGACCTGGCCGAAGCGGAAGCGCGGAACACCAAGATAATCGGCAAGATTGTCCGCCGTGATGTTGATCGTCTTCTTCTTCGTCTTCAGGATCTCGGTCACCGCCTTGCGCCCGAGCTTCATCAGCTCGCGCTCCAGGCTCCTGACGCCCGCTTCACGGGTGTAGGTCTGGATGATGCCGCGGATCGCGTCCTCGCCGACGGAGAACTCCTTCGGCTGCAACGCGTGGTCGCGGATCACCTTGGGCATCAGGTGACGCTTGGCGATTTCGATCTTCTCGTCCTCGGTGTAACCCGCGATACGGATGATCTCCATGCGGTCCATCAAGGGCGCAGGGATGTTCAGCGTGTTCGCCGTCGTCACGAACATCACGCTCGACAGGTCGTATTCGACCTCGAGGTAATGGTCCATGAATGTCGAGTTCTGCTCGGGATCGAGCACCTCGAGCAAAGCCGATGACGGATCGCCGCGGAAGTCCTGGCCCATCTTGTCGATCTCGTCGAGCAGGAAGAGCGGGTTGGATTTCTTCGCCTTCTTCATCGACTGGATGACCTTGCCGGGCATCGAGCCGATATAGGTGCGGCGGTGACCACGGATCTCGGCCTCGTCGCGCACGCCGCCCAGCGCCATGCGGATGAACTCACGGCCGGTCGCCTTGGCGATCGACTTGCCGAGCGAGGTCTTGCCGACGCCGGGAGGTCCGACGAGGCACAGGATCGGCCCCTTCAGCTTCTTCTGACGGCTCTGCACGGCGAGGTATTCGACGATGCGGTCCTTGACCTTGTCGAGGCCGAAATGATCCGTATCGAGCACGTTCTGGGCAAAGGCCAGATCCTGCTTGACCTTGGAGTTCCTGCCCCACGGGATCGACAGCAGCCAGTCGAGATAGTTGCGCACGACGGTCGATTCAGCCGACATCGGCGACATCGTCCGCAGCTTCTTCAGTTCGGCTTCCGCTTTTTCGCGGGCCTCCTTGGAAAGCTTGGTCTTCTTGATGCGCGCCTCGATCTCGGCGGCCTCGTCGCGGCCGTCCTCGCCCTCGCCGAGCTCCTTCTGGATCGCCTTCATCTGCTCGTTGAGATAGTATTCGCGCTGCGTCTTCTCCATCTGGCGCTTGACGCGCGAGCGGATGCGCTTCTCCACCTGCAGCACCGAGATTTCGGCTTCCATGAAGCCCATCGCCTTCTCCAGCCGTTCCTTGACGGACAGCGTGGCGAGCATCTCCTGCTTCTCGGGAATCTTGATGGCAAGATGCGAAGCGACCGTGTCGGCGAGCTTGGAATAGTCGTCGATCTGGCTGGCGGCACCCACCACTTCGGGCGAGATCTTCTTGTTCAGCTTGACGTAGTTCTCGAAGTCGGTGACGACGGAACGGGCCAGCGCCTCGACCTCGACCTCTTCCTCCTCCGGTTCGACCAGCGCCGCAGCACGGGCTTCATGGAAGTCGGGACGGTCGGTGAACGCGACGATTTTCGCGCGCGAGGCGCCTTCGACCAGCACCTTCACGGTGCCGTCCGGCAGTTTCAGCAATTGCAGCACATTGGCGAGCGTGCCGATGTCAAAGATGGCATCGGGCTCCGGATCGTCGTCGGCGGCATTCATCTGGGTCGCAAGCAGGATCTGCTTTTCCTGACCCATCACTTCTTCCAGCGCCTTGATCGACTTTTCACGCCCGACGAAGAGCGGAACGATCATGTGCGGGAACACCACGATGTCGCGCAGTGGGAGGACTGCGAAGACGCCGTCGCTGGGAGCCTTGGATAATTTGGCCATTGTCCAACCTTTCATGTCGCGGCCGCCAATCGGCCAACCGCGAATCTCATATTAACGACCGGGGATCGTTCCGCCTACCACCGTTTGTGACGGGAGTTTTACAGCACAGAATTCGGCACCACGGCCTTCTGCCATTAGTTGGAGGCACGGGGGGTAAAGATCAAGGGTCAACACGGTCCGTCCCTCCAATCCGCAGCCATTACGCGGCGCCGTACGCGGTGTGCGACAGCAAAACGGCGCCCTGCGGCGCCGTTTCGGAAAAATCCATTGCCGGCTCACGTCAGGCGCTGACGTTGCCCTTCTTTTCCTTCTGCTCGGAATAGATGTAGAGCGGCCTGGCGTTGCCTGACACCACCTCTTCCGAAATAACCACTTCGCGCACGCCTTCCAGCGCCGGCAGCTCGAACATGGTGTCGAGCAGGATCGCTTCCATGATCGAACGCAGGCCGCGCGCGCCGGTCTTGCGCTCGATGGCGCGCTTGGCGATCGCCGAGAGCGCGTTCTCGTGGAAGGTCAGGTCGACATTCTCCATCTCGAACAGCCGCTGATACTGCTTGACCAGCGCGTTCTTCGGCTCGGTCAGGATCTGGATCAGTGCCGGCTCGTCGAGATCCTCCAGCGTCGCCAGGACAGGCAGACGGCCGACGAACTCGGGAATGAGGCCGAACTTCAAGAGATCCTCAGGCTCGACCAGGCGGAAAACATCGCCGGTGCGGCGATCCTCGGGCGAAGCGACGATGGCGCCGAAACCGATCGAGGTCTTCCTGCCGCGATCCGAGATGATCTTGTCCAGGCCGGCGAAAGCGCCACCGCAGATGAACAGGATGTTGGCGGTGTCGACCTGCAGGAATTCCTGCTGCGGATGCTTCCTGCCGCCCTGCGGCGGCACGGAGGCGACAGTGCCTTCCATGATCTTCAAAAGTGCCTGCTGCACGCCCTCGCCCGAGACGTCGCGGGTGATCGAGGGATTGTCCGACTTGCGCGAGATCTTGTCGATCTCGTCGATATAGACGATGCCGCGCTGGGCGCGCTCGACATTGTAGTCGGCCGACTGCAACAGCTTCAGGATGATGTTCTCGACGTCCTCGCCGACATAGCCGGCCTCGGTCAGCGTCGTCGCGTCGGCCATGGTGAAGGGGACGTCGATGATGCGGGCCAGCGTCTGCGCCAGCAACGTCTTGCCGCAGCCGGTCGGGCCGATCAGCAGGATGTTAGACTTCGCCAGTTCGACGTCGTTGTTCTTGCCGGCATGGGCGAGGCGCTTGTAGTGGTTGTGGACGGCCACCGACAGCACGCGCTTGGCGTAGGGCTGGCCGATGACGTAGTCGTCGAGAACCTTGAGGATTTCCTGCGGGGTCGGCACGCCCTCGCGCGACTTCACCATCGAGGTCTTGTTCTCCTCGCGGATGATGTCCATGCACAGTTCGACGCATTCGTCGCAGATGAACACCGTCGGCCCGGCGATCAGCTTGCGCACTTCGTGCTGGCTTTTGCCGCAAAACGAGCAATAAAGCGTGTTCTTGGAATCACCGCTGTTGTTGCCGACCTTGCTCATTTTCCTGTCCTTTCATGGCCGCCCGCCGATGGTCTGGTTGAAAGGGCGCATATTCAATCTATCGCGGGAATCCGCTGCCGCCAGTGCCCCGGCTCCCGCAACGCATTCCGTACGAAACACAAATCGGAAAACGGGGCAATGATTCGAACAACCCCACGCAAAGCTAAGCCGTCGAAAATCAACATAGCCTTAACGTAGGCAATTGCACCCGTCGAGGGAACAGCCAATTGTGGCCGAAATGCCGCAAGCTGCGCCAAAAGCGCGTGATCCCGCCACTCATTGCCACCGCGGGGCCACCGCGGGCCTATAAGGCAATACCTTCGACCGGCTCACGTGACGAAATGACCTTGTCGATGAGGCCGAAATCCCTCGCCTCGTCGGCAGTCATGAAATGGTCACGGTCGAGCGTTTTTTCAATCTCATCGTAGCTCTTGCCGGTGTGCTTGACGTAGACCTCGTTGAGGCGGCGCTTCAGCTTGATGATGTCCTGGGCATGGCGCTCGATGTCGGAAGCCTGGCCCTGGAACCCGCCGGAAGGCTGGTGGACCATGATGCGGGCGTTCGGCGTGGCAAAGCGCATGTCCTTATGGCCCGCCGTCAAGAGCAGCGAACCCATCGATGCGGCCTGGCCGATGCAGAGCGTCGACACGGCAGGCTTGATGAACTGCATGGTGTCGTAGATCGCCATGCCCGAGGTGACGACGCCGCCGGGCGAGTTGATATAGAGATTGATTTCCTTCTTCGGATTCTCCGCCTCGAGGAACAGCAGCTGCGCGCAGACCAGCGTCGCCATGCCGTCCTCGACCGGACCGGTGATGAAAATGATGCGCTCCTTGAGGAGCCGCGAGAAAATGTCGTAGGCCCGCTCGCCGCGATTGGTCTGTTCGACCACCATCGGAACGAGGTTCATGTAGGTTTCGACGGGGTTCTTCATGGACTATCCCTTTTTGAGGATGGGATTCCGGCGCCGGAGATTTGCAATCGGGCAGAATCGGTTCTGGATCGTTATTGTGTAAATAGGATGCCGGCTCACCCTAGCGCAAGGCCGCCTCTCCTAGCCATCCGGTTAAGTCGAATCAAGGTTTCCAAACCAGTTTCGCCTGTCGCCGTGCCTGCAGCCCCTCTCCTGCCGTGGGAAGGGGCGCTCCATGCTTGGCCGTTGTTTAGCAGTTTCTTAACCGCATCGCTTAACGAAAAGTGGTGAAACCGCTTTTTCCGGCCACGGCTTACCCTACAATTCAACGTTGAACTCGCTTCACGCAGTTCAAACAGGGGGAGTGCGATGATCAAGAAAGTTGCTTCCTTGGCCCTTACCGGCATCAGCGTTCTCGGCATGGCGTCCGAAACGGCTGCCGGCGGACGCTCGGTCGAATGCTACGAGCAGGTTAACCGGCCGGCCGTCTACGACACCGTCTACGAGGATGTGCTCGTCAGCCCAGCCGGCCAGCAGGTGCAGTATGAAGCGCCGATCTACGGGACGCGTGAGCGCGTGGTGCAGATCGCGCCGGCGCGCGTTAGCTACGAGACCGTGCCCGCCATCACCCGCACCATCTACCGGTCCGTGAGGGTCAATGACGGCGGCTATTCCTGGGAATGGCGCATCATCAATGGCCGCAAGGTGCTGTGCAAGGTCAGGCACAAGGCGCGCTATGAACGCATGGCCGAGATCGTCGTGGTTGAGCCGGAACGCCGGCGGCGCGTTGTCCTCCCCGCCGAATACGAGAGCGTCGCCGAAGAGGTTCTCGTGCGGCCGGAGCAACGGCGCATCATCGACATTCCGGCGTCCTATCAGACAGTGGCCCGCCGCGTGGTGGTCAGGGAGGGCTCATCCAGCTGGCGCCGCGTGCATATTCCGAGGCATTGCCAGTATTAGCGCTCAGGCCACCTCCGCCCTGAGCCATTTCTTCAGGCCGTCGACATCGCCGTTGCCGACGTAGGCCGCAACCCTTCTGCCGACTGCCGCGCCGAACTTGTAGCCGTGGCCGGAGCAGGCCGAGACGACCAGGCATCTGCCTTTCTGGTGAGCCAGGAATTTCTCGTCGGCGGTGAAGGTGTAGGCGCAGGTGACCACCTCGGTGACCTTGTACTCGTCGATACGAGCGATCGGCGGCGAAAACAGGTTGCGGATCGCCTCGCCTTCGCCCGGCACCGGCTGACGGTTCCAGTCGGCATCGCTGGTCGGCACCCTGTGCAGGCCCGAGCCGAATTTCATGCCGGCCCCGCCCGAGGGCGGGATGGCGTAGCCGTCGACAGTGCCGCCAATGTTGAGGACGACCGGTGCTGCCTGCCAGACCGCCTGCAGATCCGCCGGCGGTTCGACATAGGCGAGCGCGGTGCGCCAGGTTTTCAGCTCGCCATCCAGCTCCGGGAACAGTTTTAGCACCCAGGCGCCGGCAGCGACGACGATCCGGTCGGCCTGCATCGTTTCGCCGCCTGCCAGCACGATATGCCCGGCCTCGGCGTCGATCTCGACCACCTTGCTGTTCTCGTAGACATTGGCGCCGTTCGCGCGCAGCCACCTGGCGAGGCCGGCGGCGATCTTGCGGCAGTGCAGCGCGCCGCCGTCCGGCGAAAAATACGCATAGCGGAATGAACCAGGTTCTAGGAACGGCCAGCGTTCGACCGCGGCATCCGGCTCGAACAATTCGAACGGGTAGTTCCCGGCTTCCATGCCTTCTCGGTATTCCTCGGCCTCATCTCCCGGCTGGCGCGAAATGCAGATGAAGCCGCGCGGATCGAGATGGCTTTCACCGAGATCGGCCCACATCTCATCCCAGGCTTCATAGGCTTCGGTGATCAGCCGGCCGTAGCCCGTTCCGGCCCGGTAGGCGCGGCGGATGATGCGATGATGATCGCCGGAGGCGGCGAGCGGATTGGGGATCGGTCCCTGCTCGACGATCGAGACGAGGTGACCGGCCTTGGCCAGCGACCACGCCGTCGAAAGCCCGGCAATGCCCGCACCGATCACGATCACATTCATGAAACCGTCCTTCCGCAACCGCTTCGGCGGCTCACCTCACGGGAGGGCCAACATACGGTCTGGCACCAGACTGGCAAGCCGCGCTAATGATCTGGCATGACCGAATTGAAGCCGCCCTACCTTGCCTTTGATCCAGCCACCCGCCGCCTGCGGCTCGGTCCGCACGAGCCGGCGTTCTTCCAGAATCCGTACGAAGCCTACGCCTTCCTGCATGGCGCATCGAACGCCTTCTTCTGGGAGGAGTTTGGTTTCTGGTGCTTTGGCGGCTTCGACGACGTCAACCGGCTGCTGCGCGATCGCCGCTTCGGCCGGCAGAACCCGGCCGGCATTCCGGACAGCCGAGGCATCGGTCAGGACCGCACGCACCTCAGCGCCTTCGACGGCATCGAGGCCAATTCGATGCTGGAGCTGGAGCCACCTGTCCACACACGGCTCAGAACGCTGGTCAACCGCGCCTTCGTCTCGCGCCAGGTCGAGCGGCTCAGGCCACGTGTCGAGGCGCTGGCCAACGAACTGATCGACCGTTTCGACCCAGGAGGAATCGACCTGCTGCCGGCATTCGCAGCTCCCTTGCCGATCACCATCATTGCGGAAATGCTCGGCGTGCCGGTCGACATGGGGCCGCAGCTGCTCGACTGGTCGCATCGGATGGTCGCCATGTACATGCATGGCCGCACCCGCGAGACGGAGGACACGGCCAATCGCGCCGCGCGTGACTTTTCGAATTTTTTGCGCGGCTACGTCGCCGAGCGGCGAAAGAGGCCGGGCGAGGATCTTCTGTCGCTGCTGATTGCGGCACAGGAGGACGGCCAGAAACTGTCGGAGGACGAGCTGGTATCCTCGGCCATCCTTTTGCTCAATGCCGGCCATGAAGCAACTGTCCACCAGACCGGCGTTGCGGTGCGCTCGATCCTTGCGCAAGGCGGCGACCCGCGCCGCTTCTTCGCCTCACCGGAAGCAACAGCCGCGACGGTCGAAGAGTGCCTGCGCTTCGACGCGCCGCTGCACATGTTCACGCGCTACGCCTATCAGGAGGTCGAGGCCGGGCCGGGGATCATCGTCCAGCCGGGCGAGACGATCGGGCTGCTGCTCGGCATGGCCAATCGCGACCCTACTGCGTTTGCCGAGCCCCTCGCCTTCAGGCCGGACCGTGCCGACCAGAAGAACGTATCGTTCGGCGCCGGCATCCATTTCTGCATCGGCGCGCCGCTCGCCCGGCTCGAACTGCAGGTGTCGCTGAAAACCTTGTTCGAACGCCTGCCGCGGCTCCGTCTTGCCGAACAGCCGCGCTTCCGTGACACGTATCATTTCCACGGGCTGGAAACGCTTGCCGTCAGAATCTGAGGACGGCTTCCGACGACAGGCTTCGAAAGCCTGCTCCGGCGAATTCCGGTCAAATAGGTAACATCTCAAGGTCGCGAGTGCCAAATAATCGCTGCTCGAACGATGAAGCTACCGGAAGCAGGACCTCACACTGACAATCCCGGATGCCGACAGAAATTCGCTCATGAAGCTTAAAGAGAGACCGGATTTGAATCTGTTAGCGTCGTCTCGCGGACGATATCGAGGAAGGCCTTCAGCACCGGCGAGGGTTGTTCATGCCGGTAGATGATTGAAGTGTCGATGGACAAGGTTCGTCCCTGGATGGGGCGATAAACGACGCCGTGCCGGCGCAAATTTTGCAGACAAGCGGGCAGCAACGAGACGCCCAGCCCGACGGATACAAGTCCGATGATTGTCTGCTTGGGCGTTGCTTCTCGAACGATCCTCGGGCTGAACCCGGATGAACGGCACAGCCCGACGATCTCGTCATAGAGGGATGGATTGATGCTGCGCGGGAACTGAATCAACGCTTCGGAGGCCAGGTCGGCCAGCGCGACCTCTGCTTCCGAGGCCAGCCGATGCGTTTCCGGCAAGGCCACGATCAGGGGTTCGACCAGTATGCTTTCGACCCTCAATGCCTCGTGAACGACGGGAGGATGAACAAAACCGATATCGAGCTGGCGTTCGGCCACTGCCCTGACTTGATTGGGAATGCGCAGATCGGTCAGGCTCAACTCGACCTCGGGATAGCGCTTGGTGAAGCGTTGGACGACAGAAGGCACCACGCTGTAGATAGCCGCGTCGATGAATCCGACAGCAAGATGGCCGGTTTCGCCACGATCGGCTCCACCGCCTGCTCTGTCTGGTGAAGCACGGCCCTAACCTCATCAAGGAACACACGCCCCGCCGCAGTCAGTTCGACCTTGCGCTTGGTGCGCTCCAGCAAGCGCACACCCATCGCCTGTTCCAGTTGCTGGATCTGCTTTGTCAGGGGCGGCTGTGAGATATGCAAGCGCGCTGCCGCGCGCCCGAAATGCAGCTCTTCGGCGACGGCCATGAAGGACTGCATCAGCTTGTGGTTCATCTTCAGCCTTTAATTTCCCAAATAGAATTACCATGGCTCAAACGATATTGGACGGAAAGTATCGGAATCTGCAAAATCCGGAAAGCTGCAAAATCCGGGAGACGCGCTTTGAAAAATTCCGAGATTTCACGCCGCCAGATGCTGAAAGTGCCACTCATCGGCGCGACAATCGCCGCGACATCTCAATCCGGTCTTGTCTGCGAGGCCCTTGGCCAACCCGTTCCAGCTTCGTCGCCAGCGCCCCCTGGCGCTTTCGCCCACAATGTCGAAGCAGTGGGCTATACCGATCTCGATCATCGCCCAGCCTTCAAAATGGCGATCAGGCAGGTTGGCGAACGTTGGTATCTCTACACTGGGCACTTCTGGCACTCCGGCTGGAGCATCGTGGACGTGACCGACCCGGCCAAGCCCGAGACGGTCAAGTTCGTGCCCTATCTCGGCACGAATACGTGGACTCTACAAATAGATTTGTCCGGCGACACGATGGTGACCGCCCTCGAAAAGCCCTTTGCTAATTTCGGCGGTGACCCCGACGCACCGTTCGGCGAAGGCGTTCTGATCTGGGATATCGCGGACCCCATCAATCCGAAACAACTCAGTCACTACCGCACCGGCGGAACCGGCACGCATCGCAACCTCTATCCCAGTGGACGTTATGTCCACCTTGCCGCCGGCATGCCGGGTTACAGGGGCAACATCTACGTCATCCTCGATATTTCGGATCGCTCGAATCCGCGCGAAGCCGGACGCTGGTGGGTGCCGGGCCAGCACGAGGCCGGCGGCGAGAGCTTTGCGGCTGCGAAGCCCGCCGCCGACCAGGAGACCGCCGATCGCTACCGGTTGCGACTGAAGCCCCAATGCATGTGCAGTGCCTTCTGCGCCAGCACGGGCGAGGATGTCTCGCTGCACGGCCCGCCTTATGTCACCGGCGATCTTGTCTATTTGCCTTATGGTGCGGCGGGAATCGTTGTGCTCGATATTAGCGATGTCTCCCAGCCGAGGCAGGTCGGCGGCCTGAGCTTCAGCCCTCCGTTTCATTCGCGCTTCGGTGTGCATAGCGTGCTGCCGATTCCAGAGCGCGGCATTGCCTTCGCCAATTCGGAGAACGTCACCTATGGACGTGGTCCGATGCATCACGCTTCGATCGTCGATATTTCCGATTCCAGTGAACCCTTTCTGCTGTCGCTGTTGCCCGAACCAGTGCCACCCGAAGGCGCTCCCTATTCGGATTTCACAACTCGTGGCGGCTGGCGCGGACCGCACAACATCAACCACCACCAGCATCATCCCGATGTCCAGAAACAAGGCGATCTGTTCTATATCGCGCACTTCAACGCTGGGCTCAGGGTCTATGACGTCTCGAATACTCGGCTTCCGCGCGAGGTCGGCTACTTCATCCCGCCGGAGCCAGTCCGACGCTACGGCCCTATGCCGGAAGACAAGCTGGTTGTTCAGACCGAGGACGTGGTCGTGGACCGGCGCGGCTTCATTTACATAACTGACAAGAACCAGGGGCTCTGGATTCTCCGCTACACCGGCCCGCGGCCGGAAACGGATCGAACGTGACGGTCACATTCACCCTGAAGTTTCATGGCACCGCGACATGATGAGCCGATACGGATTTTTCCGACACGGACATCGATCGCCTTTTGTAAAGTCCGGCGCGATGCAAGATCAAAGCTTGATTACATACTCCTTGCGCGTCGTTTCAAGCACTTCCCAGCTTCCCTTGAAGCCCGGCCTGAGCACGAAGCTGTCGCCTGCCCTGACGGTGCGTGCATCGCCGCCGTCTTCGGCGATCACCGAAACCCCTGACAGGATGTGGCAGAACTCCCACTCATCATATTCGATGCGCCATTTGCCTGGCGTCGCTTCCCAGACGCCGGCATAGAGGCCGCCGTGCTGTTCCTCGACATTCCAGGTGCGGAATTTCGGATCGCCCGACATCAGGCGATCCGGCGCCGGTGCGCCAAGTTCCGGTTCGACGGTGTCGACGCCGACGGAAAGAAATTTCGGCGTGGTCATGGCGATCAAACCTTGGCGAGAGCCTGTTCCAGATCGGCGACGATGTCGTTGACGTCCTCGATGCCGACCGAAAGCCTGACCGTGTCCGGCCCTGCCCCGGCATTGATCTTCTGCTCGTCGGAAAGCTGGCGATGCGTGGTCGATGCCGGGTGGATGACCAGCGACTTGGTGTCGCCGACATTGGCCAGGTGCGAGAACAGCTCGAGCGCCTCGACGAACTTGATGCCCGCGGCATAGCCGCCCTTCAGCCCGAAAGTGAACACCGCGCCGGCGCCAAGCGGCGAGTACTTCTTCTGCAGCGCATTGTTCTTGTCGCTGGGCAGGCCGGGATAGGACACCCAGGCGACCTTGGGATGGTTGGAAAGCCATCCGGCGACCGCCGCCGCATTGTCGCAGTGGCGCTGCATCCTGAGCGGCAAGGTTTCCAGACCGGTCAGGATAAGGAATGCGTTGAACGGCGAAATCGCCGCGCCGATGTCGCGCAGGCCGAGCACGCGAGCAGCGATGGCGAAGGCGAAATTGCCGAAGGTCTCGTGCAGGACGAGGCCGCCATATTCGGGGCGCGGCTCGGACAGCATCGGATATTTGCCCGACTTCGACCAATCGAAGGTGCCGCCGTCGACAATGGCGCCGCCGATCGAGTTGCCGTGGCCGCCGATGAACTTGGTCAGCGAATGCACGACGATGTCGGCGCCATGCTCGATCGGCCGCAGCAGGTAGGGGGAGGCCAGCGTGTTGTCGACGATCAGCGGCAGGCCGTGCTTGCGGGCAATGTCGCCGATCTTCTCGATATCGACGAAGACGCCGCCCGGATTGGCCAGGCTCTCGATGAAGATTGCCTTGGTCCTGTCGTCGATCTGGCTCTCGAAGGTCGAGATGTCATTGGTGTCGGCCCAGCGCACCTGCCAACCGAAATTCTTGAAGGCGTGGCCGAATTGGTTGATCGAGCCGCCGTAAAGCTTTGTCGCTGAAACGAAATTGTCGCCGGGCTGCATCAGATTGTGGAAGACCAGCACCTGCGCGGCATGGCCGGAGGCGACCGCAAGGCCTGCCGTGCCGCCTTCGAGTGCCGCGATGCGCTCTTCCAGCACCGCCTGGGTCGGGTTCATGATGCGGGTGTAGATGTTGCCGAACGCCTTCAGCCCGAACAGCGAGGCGGCATGGTCGGCATCGTCGAAGACGAAGGAGGTGGTCTGGTAGATCGGCGTCGCTCGCGCGCCGGTCGCCGGATCCGGCTTGGCGCCTGCATGGACGGCGAGCGTGTTGAAACCGGGCGTGCGGGCCATCGAAAACCTCCCTCAATAGTGAATGGTGAATGGTGAATGGTGAATGGTGAATGGTGAATGGTGAATGGTGAATGGCAAAGTCGGCCAGCGCCACCTTGATTGCAAGCGGCTCATATGCCGCCTTGCCCGCCTTCCAGAAAAATCCTTCTATTCACCATTCACTATTCATTACCTACTTCTGGCGAACGCCGAAACTCTGGAACCCCGGCCGCATCAGCGGCTTCTTCGACGACAGCACGCCTGAATTGACGCCGGTCCAGCCGATCTCGCCGGACAGCTTGCCATATTCGATCTTGGGGCAACGGTTCATCACCACCTTGATGCCGGCGGCTTCGGCGCGTGCGGCCGCCTCGTCATGGCGTATGCCAAGCTGCATCCAGATGACCTTCGGCAGCGGATCGAGCCGCAACACCTCGTCGACAATGCCCGGCACGGCAGCGGAAGCGCGAAAGACGTCGACCATGTCGACAGGTCCCGGAACGTCGGCGAGCCTGGCATAGGTCATCTGGCCGAGGATCTCCTTGCCGGCCTGGCCGGGATTGATCGGGAACACCGAAAACCCTTTGCCGAGCAGATATTTCAGCACGAAATAGCTCGGCCGCACATCGTTGGCCGACGCGCCGACCAAGGCGATGGTCTTCACCGAATTGAGGATGCCGGCGATATAGGCGTTGTCGTAGGCGTCGTGGTTCATGCCTCGTCATACAGCGCTTCGGAGTGAGGTGCCAACAGCCGCGTCAGTTGCTTGCGATGAGCCAGAGGGGAACCTCGTCAGCCGGGCAGCGAAATCGATCCGTCTTCCGCGATCGGAAAAGCCGGATTGTGCGCCACTTCCCAGATGTGCCCGTCGGCATCGGCGAAATAGCCGTACCAACCGCCCCAGAATGCGCGGCCAGCCGGCTTGACGATACGGCCGCCGGCCCTCTCGGCCATCGCCAGCACTGCATCGACCTCGACGTCGGAGCGGGTGTTGTAGGCGAGGTAGACGGCCGACGGCGCCCTGGAGAAGGTGACGCCCGAATCCTCTTCGGCGCTTGGGCGCGGAAACAAGCCAAGAATGGCGCCGCCCATCTGGAAGAAGGCAACGCCCTCGGTGATCCCGGCATGGCGCTTCAGGCCCATCGCCTCGTAGAAGCGCACGGCGCGGTCAAGATCGTCCGTGGCGATGGTGATGATGGAGATGCGCGGTTCCATATCCGCCTCCTATTCCTCCGGCCATTCCGGCTTGCGCTTGCCGATGAAGGCGCCAATGCCCTCTTCCGCATCGCGCGCCAGCATGTTCTCGACCATGACGCGCCCGGTGTAATCATAGGCCTCGGCCAGCCCCATCTCGGCCTGCTCATAAAAGGCTTCCTTGCCGATCTTGACGACCAAGGACGATTTGGACGCAATAGTTTGCGCGTATTTGGTGACAATCTGATTCAGATATTCGCGCGGCACGACGCGGTTGACCAAGCCGAATTCCTTGGCGGTTGCCGCATCGATCGTCTCGCCGGTCAAAAGCATCTCCATGGCGTGCTTGCGCGAGACGTTGCGCGACAGCGCCACCATCGGCGTCGAGCAGAACAGTCCGATATTGACGCCAGGCGTGCAGAAGGTCGCCTCGTGCGAGGCGATGGCGAGATCGCAGCTGGCAACCAGCTGCAATCCGGCCGCCGTCGCCAGGCCGTCGACTTCGGCGATCACCGGCTTAGGATGGCGAACGATCGCCTGCATCAATGAAGCGCAGGCGGAAAACGTCTTTTCGAAGAAGCCCCTGCCGCGATCGGCATCGGCGCGGTGCGCGCTCAACTCCTTGAGGTCGTGTCCGGCGCAGAACACCTTGCCGACCGCCCCGAGCACGATGACGCGGACGGATTTGTCGGCCTTGGCGCGGTCGAGTTCCGCCATCAGCGCCGCCATCACTGCAAGCGAAAGAGCATTGGCCGGCGGATTGGCAAGCGTCAGGCGCAGCACGCCCTTGTCCAGCCTGGAGACGACCGGCCCTTCGGCAACGGCAGGTTTGATGGCAACGATTTCGGCCATGGGGTCATTCCTCCGCGATTCCGGATCGGTGATCGACTAATCTAGTATGCCGGTCTCGCTTCGTCCAACACCCCGCTTCTGCCATAATGAATGGCTGTTGCCAGAAACAGCACGCTACGCTCATACAGGCAGGCGCAAACGAGGGACCGACATGCCTGCCCAAAGCAACCTCAAGCCGGTGCTGACGGCTGCTGATGTCAACGCGCTGATGGCGACCGTTTTCCCGCAACTCAACGACCAGTTCACCTTCTATGAGGCGTTGGAGGTGTTTCCAGGCGGCTGTGTCGTGCGACTCAATGCCGACGAGCGCCATTTGCGTCCCGGCGGCACCGTGTCGGGTTCGGCGCTGTTCACGCTGGCCGACATAGGCGGCTATGTCTGCGTGCTCTCGCATGCCGGACCGGATGCGCTTTCGGTCACCACCAGTCTCAACATCAATTTCGTCCGCAAGGCCGAGGCCGGGCCGATCGACGGCCATTGCCGCATCCTCAAGCTCGGCAAGAGCCTGATGGTGTTCGATATCGACATCGTCGCCGGCCCGGAGGGACACACAGTAGCGCACGCAACGGGCACCTATTCGATCCCGCCAAAGCGGATTGATGGTGTGGTAAAATAATACCTTTCACCCAAGGCATTGTTTTTGCTGGATTTTGATAGCTTGCCGACATTTCACGCGCCTTGACGCAGTCGCCGTCCTCTCCTATAAGCCCTCACGGAACAGCGGCCCGCAAAGGCCGCCGTTTTGTTATTGGCGGCGGGCAAGCGCCTTTCGCCAATCCAAGCAACAAGAAACGCCTTCTTTTGAAGGTCCGAACCGAAAGCAACAATCCATGGCAACCTTTTCGCAGAAGCCTGCGGATGTGGTGAAGAAGTGGGTGCTGATCGACGCCGAGGGTCTCGTCGTCGGCCGTCTCGCCACTGTCATCGCCAATCATCTTCGCGGCAAACACAAGCCCACCTTCACCCCGCACGTCGACGACGGCGACAACGTCATCGTCATCAATGCCGACAAGGTGGTGTTCACCGGCAAGAAGTTCACCGACAAGGTCTATTACTGGCACACCGGCCACCCCGGCGGCGTCAAGGAGCGCACCGCGCGCCAGCTGCTCGAGGGTCGTTTCCCCGAACGTGTCGTCGAGAAGGCCGTCGAACGCATGATCCCGCGTGGCCCGCTCGGCCGTCGCCAGATGAAGAACCTCCGCGTCTATGCAGGCACGGAACATCCGCATGTCGCCCAGCAGCCTGTCGTCCTCGACGTGGCCAAGCTGAACGCCAAGAACAAGAAGGTTTCGTAAGATGGCTGAGCTTTCCTCGCTCGCAGAACTCGGAGCTGCCACCGGCAATACCAACACCCAGCCGGCCGCACCCGTCCACGTCCAGAAACTCGATAAGTCGGGCCGCGCCTACGCCACCGGCAAGCGCAAGAACGCCATCGCCCGCGTCTGGGTGACGCCCGGCTCCGGCAAGATCGTCGTCAACGACAAGGTGTTCGCCGAATATTTCGCGCGTCCGGTGCTGCAGATGATCCTCAACCAGCCGATCATCGCCGCCAATCGCGCCGGCCAGTACGACATCGTTGCCACCGTCATCGGCGGCGGCCTTTCCGGCCAGGCGGGTGCCGTGCGCCACGGCATCTCCAAGGCGCTGACCTATTACGAGCCGGCGCTGCGCGCCGTGCTCAAGAAGGGTGGCTTCCTGACCCGCGACAGCCGCGTCGTCGAGCGCAAGAAGTACGGCAAGGCAAAGGCCCGCCGGAGCTTCCAGTTCTCCAAGCGTTAAGCGCTGCGCAATTACACGTTTTCGAAAGGCCGCCTCCGGGCGGCCTTTTCCACAAAAAGAGGCACCAATCACCCCATCGGGCGCGGCTCGCACGCATGGTGGCAGACTTCAGGCCTTGATGAAGTCAATGAACGCCCGCAACGGCGCCGGCACGAGGCGCCGGCCGGGATAGTAAAGGAACGGCCCGGAGAAGCTCTGCCACCAGGGTTCAAGCAGCGGTTCGAGCGCCCCGCTCTCGAAGTGAGGGCGTAGCCAATCCTCGAACAGGCTGATGATGCCGGTGCCGGCGATGGCTGCATCGACTTTGAGGTCAGTCGCCCCGCCCAGGGTCACGACAAGCGGCCCCGTCGGGTCGACCCGCACCACCTCGCCGTCGCGCTCGAATTCCCACGGCGGCATCGCACGGCTGGCAAAGCGGCCGCGCAGGCAGGCGTGGCCGAGCAGGTCGCGCGGGTGTTGCGGCCGGCCATGACGATCCAGGTAGGCCGGGCTGGCGGCGATGGCGAAGCGCTGCACGCGCGGTCCGATCGGCACAGCGATCATGTCCTGCTCCAGCCGCTCCTCATAGCGAATGCCGGCGTCGCACCCCGCCGCCAGCACATCGACGAAGCTCTCCTCCGAGATCACCTCCAACCGGATGCCCGGATAGGCGGCGAGAAAAGGCGGAACGATGCTGGGCAGTACCAGCCGCGCCGCGCTGACCGGCACATTGAGGCGCAACGTACCTGCCGGCCTGTCGCGAAAGCCGTTCACTACGTCGAGGGCCGATTCCACCTCGGTCAAGGCAGGACCGAGCCGCGCCAGCAGGCCTTCGCCAGCTTCCGTCAGGACGACGCTGCGGGTCGTCCGGTTGAGCAGCCTGACACCGAGCTGCGTCTCCAGGCGGCGTACCGCCTCGCTCAAGCCGGACGCACTGCCGCCGTTGGCGCGTGCCGCATCGCGAAAGCCTTTGGCGCGCGCTACGGCCACGAAGGCGTTCAGATCCCCGAGATCAATCTGCATTGTTCGTCATTCCGCACAGCCCGTGCGAATTGTACCCAATTATCATGAGATCGGACAGCGTCTATCTCTGCACCATCCCTGAAGGAGAAAGACCATGTCCAGCGTCGACCAGTCCGGCACATTCATCCTCGGCGACCGCAAGGTGAGACGGCTCGGCTACGGTGCCATGCAGCTCGCAGGGCCCGGCGTCTTCGGCCCACCAAAGGACCACGACGCGGCATTGGCCGTACTGCGCGAAGCCGTTGCACAAGGCGTCAACCACATCGACACCAGCGACTTCTATGGCCCGCACGTGACCAACCTGTTGATCCGCGAAGCGCTCGCACCCTATCCCGACGACCTCGTTATCGTCACCAAGATCGGTGCCCGACGCGGCACGGATGGCTCATGGCTGCCGGCCTTCTCGGCAGAAGAGCTGACACAGGCGGTGCACGACAATCTGCACAATCTCGGACTCGACGTGCTGGAGGTGGTCAACCTTCGGGTCATGTTCGACGCGCATGGCCCCGCCGAAGGGTCGATCGAGGCGCCGCTTGCGACGCTTGCCGAGCTCCAGCGACAGGGCCTCGTGCGCCACATCGGGCTGAGCAACGTCACCGCTGCACAGATCGCCGAAGGCCGCAGGATGTGCAGGATCGTCTGCGTGCAGAACCAGTACAATCTGGCGCATCGGGGCGATGATGCCTTGATCAACGATCTCGCCCACGACGGCACCGCCTATGTGCCGTTCTTCCCACTTGGCGGCTTCAACCCGTTGCAGTCGTCGACCTTGTCCAAGGTCGCCGCACGCCTCGGCGCCACGCCCATGCAGGTCGCGCTCGCCTGGCTGCTTCGCCGCGGACCCAACATTCTTCTGATCCCCGGCACGTCTGCCGTCGCGCATCTGCGGGAGAACCTCGCCGCTGCCGACCTCGAACTGTCGGACGATGTCATCAAGGAGCTGGATGGTGTGGCAATGGCGGCCTGCGGGTAGATTACCGAAGGCAGTGATGAGCCAATCTCCCCCAAGTGGGTTCCCTTGCGGGGAAGATTGCCGGCACGACAGCTAAGGCGCGCGACCTTACAGGCGGGACAGCCGAGACGCTGAAGGATCGTCGCATTTTTCTGCCACTACGCCACATTTTGTTCTTGCTTTGTGCCGGCAGCTATGCTACTAATCTGGGTGTGGTGCTAATTGGCTCCAACGACCCGCCCACAGAGGCGGGTTTTCTGTTTCTGAGTTCCTTCGAAAGTTTGGCGCTGCCGGCCTGGGGTCGGCGGGACAGCGCCCTTCTGCCCTGCCGGGCATCGTCCCCACAAGAGGGAGATCCAGTTCTCGCCGCGCCGGTCTAGTTGATGCTGGCCGTGTTGGCCGGCTCGGCCGGGCGCTTCTCACCGGCATAGGGCACGCGAAAACCGTTCGCCGCCAGCCAACTGATGGCGGCCTTCGGTTCGTCGGTCTGGATGATGGTGGCGCCTCGCTCGACCCAGAAACCATAAGTCTCGCGCGGCAGGCTGGCCGCGACCGCCAGCTCGTCGCCGCGGCCGCCGGCGAGGAAGCCGCCCGGCTTGTTGACGATGGCATAGGTGTCGGCCCAGATGTGCCAGTCGCCCCTCACGGCGATCGCGCGCATGCGCGGGCTGAACAGCGGGCCGCCGGTCTCGGTCAGTGTCTCGGCGCCGGCCCGCCAATTGATCAGTTCGATCGCCCGCACCGGGAACGCCCGGCTGACTTTTTCGGCAAACATCGCGTCGTGAACCGCATCGTCGGCAATGATCGGCATGAACTGGAAGCCGCCCTCGATCGCGTCCATGGCGGCCGCAACCGTGGCGATCCTCTCCGCATCCCACAGGTTCTCCTTGACGATCACCTGTTCGGCCATGCCGAGGTCGCGCGCGACCGCGACCATGCCGGCCAGGCTTTCGGTATCGAGCTTGTTATCGAGATTGATGAGGATCCTGTCCCTAGTCGCCATCAACAGCTCGCGCAACGTCGAGACCGTCTCGCCGGTAACGGCGCCGGTGCCTTCGATCACCAACCGGCACGTCTTGAGTTCGGCCAATGTGTGCTTGTCGACCTCACCTTTGCAAGTCGTGGTGCGGTCGAGCCAACTGTCATGCATGACGACGAACTGTCCGTCCTTCGAGCGCCTGATATCGACCTCGACGATTTCGGCGCCCATTGCGATCGACGCCTCGACGGCGGCGATCGAATTTTCGGGATAGAGCGTCTTGCCGGCCTGCATGCCGCCGGCGCGGTGCGCGGCCACCATCACATGGTCGCGCCATTGGTTGGCATGCTCGAAGCGGTCGAGTATCTGCCTCGCGCGCGTTTCGCCTGCCGACGCATGACCAAGTGGGACCGTCAGCGCGACGGAAAGCAGAAGGCTCAGCCAAGTCGTTCGCATGAGAATCGCTCCGTACCGGATCGACACCCGGTTAAGCGACGCTCGTGACACCCCAGTGAACGAAGCCGGCTTGCAAAATGCCGGAAAATCAGGTCAGCGCCGGCCGAAGCAGTCGTCGGCGGCTACTTTCGGTTGCTTGCCAGGCAATCTCCTGGCGAGCCATGCCGGGTTCGCCTGGCGAGCAAGGATTTGTGACCGGATCGAATGGCCATGATCCTCCGCAGGGGTCGCAATTCTGAGAATTATGTCCAATAAGGTTGCGCGTCGACGCACAGGAGATCGCTTCATGCCGCCAAGGACCATCGATCACGCCTTCACCACCCGCTCCAGGACGGGTGCGTCGTTCGAGCCGACCTATGCCGGCGCCCTGTCGTTCATGCGGCGCAAATATTCGAAGGACGTGAAGGACGCCGATGCGGTGGTGTGGGGCATTCCCTTCGACGCTGCGGTCACCAATCGGCCGGGCGCCCGTTTCGGACCGCAGGCAATCCGCCGCGCCTCGGCCATCCTCGACAACGATCCGCAATATCCGTTTTCGCGCGATCTGTTCGAACAGCTTGCCGTGGTCGATTATGGCGACTGCCTGCTCGACAGCGGCAATCACCAGAAGACGCCTGCCACGATCGAACGCGAAGCGGCGAAGATCCTGAAATCCGGCGCCTTTCTGCTGTCACTCGGTGGCGATCACTTCGTCACCTGGCCGCTGCTCAAGGCGCATGCCGCCATCCATGGCCCGCTGGCTCTGGTGCAGTTCGACGCACACCAGGACACCTGGCCCGACGACGGCAAGCGCATCGATCACGGCTCCTTCGTCGGCCGTGCAGTCAAGGAGGGCATCATCGACCCCGACCGGTCGATCCAGATCGGCATCCGCACCCATGCGCCCGACACGTTCGGTATCAAGATCCTGTATGGCCATGAAGTGGAGGAAATGCGTGCGTCGGACATCGCGTATGCCATCGTCGACCGTACGGGCGGCAAGAAGACCTACGTTACTTTCGACATCGATTGCCTGGACCCGGCTTTTGCGCCCGGCACCGGAACGCCGGTCGCGGGAGGCCCGTCTTCGGCAAAGATCCTGTCGGTGCTGCGCCAGATCAACCAGCTCGATATCGTCGGCGCCGACGTCGTCGAGGTTGCGCCAGCCTATGATCACGCCGATATAACGGCAATTGCCGGGTCGATGGTGGCCATGCACTATCTCGGGCTGTTGGCGGAACGAAAGGCCCGACTCGAAGAAATGAACCAGGGCAATCACGGCGTCGCCGGATTGAATCAGGCAAGCGGCATATAGCTTTGAGATAACAGGAATTTTGGCAAGCAATGAAACCGAAAATCTTCATCGACGGCGAGCACGGCACCACCGGTCTGCAGATAAGGGCGCTGCTTGCCGAGCGTGGCGACCTGGAAATCATCTCCATCCCGACCGAGCGCCGCAAGGAAACGGCAGCGCGCGCCGAGTTCCTCAATGCTGCGGATGTCGCGATCCTCTGTCTGCCGGACGCAGCCGCCAAGGAAAGCGTTTCGCTGATCGCCAATGACACCACCAAAGTGATCGACGCCTCGACGGCGCATCGTGTCGCCGATGGGTGGGAATATGGCTTCGCCGAAATGGACAAGGACCAGGCGAAGAAGATCGCTTCGGCGAAGCGCGTCGCCAATCCGGGCTGCTGGCCGCAAGGACCAATCGCGACGCTGCGGCCGCTGGTTGCGGCGGGGCTGCTGCCGGCCGATTTTCCGGTCACCGTCAACGGCATTTCCGGCTATTCCGGCGGCGGCCGGCCAATGATCGAGGATTATGTCGCCAAGGGCGAGGATGCACCGGAATTCCTGCCCTACGGACTGACGCTGCAGCACAAGCACGTGCCGGAGCTCAGGACGTATGCTAGGCTTTCGCACGATCCGATTATGCAGCCGGCAGTCGGCAATTTCGCGCAAGGCATGATCACGGTGGTGCCGCTGCAACTCGGCGGCCTCGACCATGTGCCGACCGGCGCCGAGCTTCACGCGGCGATCGCCGATCATTTCGCTTCCCTCGATGGCGGCGCGGTCGAGGTGGCGCCGTATCTGCATCAGGAACGCATGCCTGACATCGATCCGGAGATCTATAATGGCACCAACCGGATGAAGCTCTATGTCTTCGCCAATGACGATCGAGCGCAGGCGCTGCTGCTTGCGGTCTATGACAATCTCGGCAAGGGCGCCTCGGGCGCCGCCGTGCAGAACATGGATCTGATGCTCGGCCTCTGAATGGATGTGCCGGCATTTCCAAAGCGCTGGAAGGTCGGCGCGCCCGAACTCATCGCCGAAACGTTCAGCAGCCGCATCTGGAAGGTCGCGCGCGAAGACGGCTCACCGGCAATCGTCAAGGATCTAAAGCCTTTCGACGATGTCGAGGACGAGTTGCGCGGCGAGCATTTCCTCGCCTGGCGACGCGGCGAAGGCGCGGTGCGGCTGCTGGGCCGCGATGGCCACCGCATGCTGCTCGAGTATGCCGGCGAAACCTCGCTGTCACAGATGATTGCGGATCAGGGCGACAATGTCGCCACCGCGATCGCGGCGGAGGTAATGGCCAAGCTGTTCTCGCCGTCGAAGCACCCTGCCCCGCCGGACCTTCAGCCGTTGCGGACCCGGTTTTCCAGCCTGTTCAAAAAGGCGAAGGCCGATCGCGCCGCCGGCGAAAAGAGCCTGTATGTCGAAGCTGCCGAAATCGCGGAACGGCTGTTGTCCAATCCGCACGACGTACGGCCGCTGCATGGCGACCTGCATCACGACAACATCATGCACGGTCCGCGCGGCTGGCTGGCGATCGATCCGAAGGGCGTTCTCGGCGACCCCGGCTTCGATGCCGCCAATGTGTTCTACAACCCACTCGACCGAGACGATCTTTGCCTCGATCCGCGGCGGATCGCGCATATGGCGCATGTCTTTGCCGCAACGCTCGGCCAGTCGCCGCCCGCGATACTGGACCACGCCATCGCCTATGGCTGCCTGTCGGCTGCATCGCACCATGAAGATCGGAATGCGGTCGACGAAAACCGCGAACTGGCGATTGCCGCGGCAATCCGGCGGGTGCGGCTCAGCCTCTGAGAGCGATCTCGTGGGGCAGCGGGTAAGCGCCCTTGGTACCGCGCCAATGCGCGGCGGCGAAGCCGAGCAGAAACAGCGCGAATGCTTGATGCGTCAGGGCCATGTGCAGTGGCACATGCATCAATAGCGTGCCGATGCCGATCGATGCCTGCACCACGACAATCAGGAACAGCAGCGTCGCGCGTCGGGCATGCGTCGTGCCCGGCAGGCGCCGGCGTGTCGCAATCATGTGCCAGAGCGCGGCCGCGAAGATCGTGTAGGCGCCGACCCGGTGGACGAATTGCACCGTCTTCGGGTTTTCGAAGAAATTGCGCCATGCCGGCTCCAGCAGCAGCAGGTCGCCGGGAACCAGCTTGCCGTCCATCAGCGGCCAGGTGTTGTAGCTCAAGCCGGCGTCTAGCCCTGCGACCAGCCCGCCGAGATAGATCTGGACCAGCGCCAGCAGCACCAGCAAGCCGGCCAGGCGTTGCGTTGAGCGGTCGGCGGCCGGTTCGGAGTGTGGGGCCAATCCGCGCGCGACCACCATGGTCGCCGTGAATATCAGCGCCGCCAGCGTCAGATGCGTCGCCAGCCGGTATTGGCTGACCGAAACCCGGTCGACCAACCCGGACGCCACCATCCACCAGCCTATCGCGCCCTGCAGGGCGCCGAGAAGGAGGATGCCCGACAATTTCGTTCCGAGCCCGCGCTCGATGCGGCGCGTCGCCCAGAAGAACAGCAGCGGCAGGGCGAAGACCACGCCGACACTACGCGCCAGGATGCGGTGCACCCATTCCCACCAGAAGATCGACTTGAACGCCTCGATGCTCATGCCGTTGTTGAGTTCGGCATATTGCGGGATCTGCTGGTAGCGCAGGAACTCCTCCTGCCACTCGGCATCATTGAGCGGCGGGATGACGCCGTGTATCGGCTGCCATTCGGTGATCGACAGGCCGGAATTGGTGAGCCTTGTAGCGCCGCCGACCAGTACCAGCGCAAACAGCACCAGGAGCACGACATAGAGCCAACCGCGCACCAGCGCGCGGTTGCGAAGGTCGCGATCGCGGGCGGCGAAAGGCGCGGCATCGGATATGGCAGCAGCCATGGATTTGTCCCGACAGTTGAAGTCGCGGATTGGTGAACCATCGCAACCCGGCTTGCAAGACCGGACAGCGCGGCACGCCGTCGCGCCGTTTCTGGCGGGTTGCGCGTATTGGCTGTTCGGCCTAAGCGATAGCTTCAACGAGATCGCGCCATGCCCATTCGCCTGAAAAAGCTGATCGGAAGCTTCCTGCTGGTAGTGCTGGTCATAGTCTATGCGCTGGTCGCCTCGATCGTGGCGGTCGCCCAATTGTCGCAGTCCGGGCCGCTGGCGCACTTCATCTTCTTCCTGCTCAGCGGGCTTTTGTGGGTGCTGCCGGCGATGGGCATCATCAAATGGCTGATCCTGGAGCCGCGGCCGAAGGGGCGAGGCAACAGTTAGATCGTCACCACCGTCTTGCCGGCATTGGCCAGCGGCGTCGTCACGCCCGACAACATTGTTCGGATGTGGGCGACGCTCTGATAGCGGCCATTGACCGAAATGCGCGGCAGGGCGTGCAGGAAGCCGGCATGCTCGGCGCGGAGTATGCCGTGGCGGGTCGTCACCGCCGAGGCATAGCCGGCATCGCGGACTAGGCCTACTTCGCGGCGGCCGACGGCACTCGCATAACCGTAGGGATAGGCGAAATGGCGCGGCTCCTCGCCGAGTTTGGCCTGCAATATGCGCTTGACGTCGCCGATCTCATGTCGCGCATCGCTCTCGGAAAGCCGCTTCAGATTGCAGTGATTGACGCTATGTGCGCCGATCGTCACCAGCGGGTGCTCGGCCATGGTGCGGATCTCGTCCCAGTTCATCAGCGTGCTCGGGCGCGGAGCACCCAACTCGATGCCGTTCGAGCGCGCCAGATCCCGCAACACCGCACGCTGGTCCTGCTCGCGCACCTTCAGCGTCAGATGAGCGTGCAGGCGCGCATTGGCCTGGACCTTTTTTCCCGGACTCGAGCAGTCGATTGTCACCGGGCCATCCGGCGTCGTCAGCGTCAGGCGATCGCGCGCATTGACGATGTCCTCGACCACGTCCCACCACAAATCGGCAGCGCCGTCGATCAGTCCCGGCGCGACGTAGATGGTGATCGGCGCGCCGTGTTTCTCCAGCACCGGCAGCGCCTCGGTCATGTTGTCTCGATAGGCGTCGTCGGCGGTGATCGTCGCAAACTGGCCGTCCTTGTCGCCAGCCTTGATGCGCTCGATCGCCTCGTCAAGCGTGACGAAACTGTAGCCGTTCGCCTTCATGTCGGCGATCACGGTGTCGAGAAACCCAGGCGCGATGTTCAAGTGGCGGTTGACGCCGTTCGGCTTTTCCGGTGTCGCGGTTACCCGATGCAGCATCAGGATAGCGCCGAGACCGCCGATAAACGGCTTGGCCAGCGGAGCGAGACCGGAATAGCGGGCGAGATTGAGCGCCAGTTTGCGGATTGCCTCGCCCCCGTCGATCATTCATTCACCTTTTGCGCCTAAGCTCATCAAGCATGGAATGCGCCTGCGCGGACCCCCAATCGCGACGAATACGCCCTAAGGATTGAGGTATGGTTGACGCCACCGCGTCATTTGACGGCAATCAGCTGGCAAGCAGCGAGGCGTCGCCGTGTGCCTTGCCGGCCGGCAAAGCCGGCCTGTCAACCTCGGTCGCCGATAGTGCGGCGTTGGCGGCGTACGCAGAATTCTGCCATTCGGCGCTTTTTGCCCCTGCGCAAAGCGCAGGCTGGATCCTGAACTGGGCCGCACATACCGGCGCCGACGTTGTCGTTGCGACGCTGCGCGCCGAGGACAGGCCGGTTTTCTCACTGGCGCTGGAGGTCACTCGCAGTGGAGCGTTCCGCGTCGCCCGGTTCATGGGCGGCCGCCATGCAAACGGCAATTTTGCCGCCGCCGACCCGCAATGGCTGTCGAATGCCGATAGCGCGGCGATCCGCTCGATGCTGGCTGCGATTGCCAAGACGCGGCGCGACATCGATCTTGTTGCGCTGGAGCGGCTGCTGCCCGATCTCGACGGCGTTGCCAACCCGCTCTCCGCCTTGCCGCATTTTTCGAGCCCCAATCTGTCGCTGGCCGCCGGTCTTGTGGGAGGATTTGACGCACTGCTCACCCGCGTGAGCGGCAAGCGCAGGCGCAAGAAGCATCGCTCGCAGGCGCGCAAGTTCGAGGCCGTTGGCAGCTATCGTCGCATCGAGGCGAGGACTGCGGACGAGGTGCACATGCTGCTCGATGCCTTTTTCGAGATGAAGGAATTCCGCTTCCGCAAGATGGGCATCGCCAATGTTTTCGGTGAGGCGGAGGTGCGCGCTTTTTTCCGCTCGCTGTTTGCCGACGCGCTTCAAGAGGAATATCCGTCCTTCGTCCTGCATGGGCTGGAAGTCGCCGGGAAACTTCGTGCAGTCACCGGATCGAGCCGCACGGGCAAGCGGCTGATCTGCGAATTCGGGGCGATCGCCGAGGACGACCTCGCACACACCAGCCCGGGCGACTTCCTGTTCTTCGAGAACATCCTGGAAGCCTGCGAGGCGGGTTTCGAAATCTATGATTTCTCGGTCGGCGACGAACCCTACAAGCGATTGTGGTGCGATGTCGAAACGCAGCATTTCGAGGTGCTGGTTCCGCTGACGCTGAAAGGTCGTGCGCTGGCGCTTGCGCTCAGGCACGGCGCAAGCCTGAAGGCATTCATCAAGCACAGCCCAATGGTCTGGAAGCTGACCAAGCTGCTGCGCCGCAAAGCCGTGGGGCGGACAGCACCGGCCGCAGGCGAAGACGACAGCTGATTTCGATTTGAGAGAAAACTGCCTCAGGCGGCCGAGCGCCGTCCCGGCATTGGGCCCGGCGCCACATGGCCGATGGGCGTGACCAGCGTCAGGTCGGGATAGCCACTCTCGATGAGCGCGACCGCGGCCTGCGTCACCTCGTCGTCCGGCTCAAGCATGGAGAGCAAGACCTCGGTCCCCTCGCCCACCAGGCGGCTGATGCCTTGCGCGTCGGCCGGTCCGCATTCGACCACGACCAAATCATAGGCGGTGGTCAGCGACTGCATGATGATCGGCAGCCGGTCGGCGGCGCGCATGGCGCGGACCGGATCGGCTGTGCCGACGGGAATAACGTGGCAGTCCGAATAGAGATCGGGGTGGATCACATCGCTGAACTGCGCTTGCGAGGCGAGCAGATCGGTGATGCCCGGAAACAGCCCGCTGTCCAGCATCGGCCGCGAGGCGGCACCCGAAGCGGTGAGATCAAGCAGCAGCACGCGTAGCCCGGCGTCGGAGACTGCGCGCGCCACCAACACCGCCGAGGCGGCCGCCTCGTCGCCTTCTGGCGACACGAATATGGCGCGGGCGGCACCGGTGGCGATCAGTTTTTCCGCGGCCTTGTCGATGTCGACCTCGCCGAGGATAGAACGTGCCGGTTCAATGTCTCCAGCGGCCATTTCAGAGTACTCCGGTTCGATTTTCTCGGCAGCCGCTTCCGCCACCGCGACGGGTTCCGGCTCCACTTTGCTTTCAATGATATTGTCGTCGTCGGCCTCATCGATCTCGACGACTGCCGGTTCGGACCGGCCAACCGACGGGTCGGGCTCGGCCATCACGCGTTCGGCCTGGACAGCCGGCATCGCAACCTGCTCGATGCGCTCGAAATGGGCACCGGCGGCCGGACGCATGGCGCGGCCGGAAAACAGTTCCTGCAGCAGCGTGACGATCGCCATGATGAGCAACGAGCCGACAAAGGCCGCACTGACAATCGGACCAATCTTGGGGAAATAAGGTTCGGCCGGCACCTGGGCCTCCGAAAATACGCGAGCGTCGACGGGCAGATAGTTGCGATCCTTGCGTGCGGCCGCCTGGAGATAGCTGGATGAATAGAGATCGAGCTGCTGACGCTTGGTCGCGGCATCACGCTGCAGCGCATCGAGTTCCACCTGCTCTTCGCCGGCGCGGGCGGACGCCGCCTTCAGCGTGTTGACGTCTGCCACGAGTTGAGCCTCTCGCGCCTTCGCCGTCTCGGCCTGCGCCATCAGACCTTTCATGATCTTTTCCGCTTCGTTGCGGATCTGGCGGTCGAGATCCGCGAGCTGCGACTTCAGCGCGCGGATGCGCGGATGGTTGTCGAGCAAGGTGGTGGAAAGGTCGGCGATGTTGTTCTTGAGTTCGACTTGCCGCTCGCGCAGGCGCTGGATCAGTTCGGAAGACAACACCTCCGGAACGGCATCCAGCGAGCCGCCATTGCGCAACGCCCTGCGCACGCTGTCAGCGGTCGCTTCCGCCGAAGCGCGATTGGCGCGCACGCGTGACAGTTCGCTCGACAATTCGGACAGCTGCTGGGTGGCAAGCACCGAATTGTTGCCGCCCATCAAAAGATCGGACTGCGCACGGAATGCGGCAACCTTGGCTTCCGCCTCCTTCACCCGGTTCTGCAGATCCGCGATTTCCGGCGCCAGAAAGTCGGTGGCGGCGGAATTCGATTCGAGCTTGGCATTGCCCTTGGAGGCGATATAGGCGTTTGCAATGGCGTTCGGGATCGCGGCGGCAAGCTTTGGATCCTCTGACGAGAACTCGATTGCGATCGCGCGGGTTTTTTCAACGCCATAGACGTTGAGCTTCTCATGCATTGCGTCCAGCACGCGCTCTTCCAGCGGAATCTCGAACGGATCGCTTTTCAAGCCAACAAGGACAAGGGCGCGGCTCAGCGCCGACATCTTCAGCGCCTCGTCGAATTCGGGCAATTTCGCCAGGTTGAGCTTCGCCGCCACCTGCTTGAGGATGTCGGGGGACGAGATGATCTGGACCTCGGTGGCCACAGCCTCTTCGTCGGGAATCGACCGCTCGTTGCCGTTGGCCCCGGCTGGCCGCGTGAACTCCGATTCTCGAGGCCCGATCTCCAGCTTGGCTGCCGCCTTGTATTCGGGCGTTGCAAGCCAGGCGAGCGCAAAGGCCAGGCCGGTTACAACCAGTGCGACGACAAGGATGCGCAACCAGTTTCGCGCCAGGCTGGCGAAAAGCTGCCTGAGATCGACGTCGACATCTGCGGCCGCGGATTGAACGGACATGCATCCCTGCTCCGGTACTGAGTCAGCATGCACCGTAAACAACTATGGTAACTCAGCCGTTAATATCGCGGTAAGAACCTGTTAGGCTCTACTAACAAGCCGCAAACAAGAGGCTGAAAACCATCTGCATTTGTCGATCCGGCCCGCATCGGCCGCGCGCCTTTACCGGCCATTAACCCTAACAGGATGATAACCGAGCTCGATCGTTAAGGTTTGCCGCAGAGTCGCCGGCTATTCAAAGGTACGTGTCCGCTCATGAAAAGCACTGCTCCCCTTTTCCGCGCGCTGCTTGCCGTATCGATGCTTTCGGGCTGCTCCAGCTACCGGCCGACGCCGGCCGCATTCCATGAAGTTCTCGACCAGCCCTATCGCCTCGGCGCCGGCGACCGCGTCCGCGTAACCGTGTTCGAGCAGGAAGGACTGACCAATACCTACAGCGTCGACCAGTCCGGCTATCTCTCGCTGCCGCTCGTCGGCAACGTGCCGGCGCGCGGCCACACCGCCCAACAGCTTGAAAGCGAGATCGCCGAGAAACTGCGCCAGGGTTATTTGCGGGATCCCGATGTTTCGGTCGAAATCGATCGCTACCGGCCGATCTTCGTCATGGGTGAAGTGGGTGCGGCGGGGCAGTATTCCTACGTTCCAGGCCTGACCGTGCAGAAAGCCGTCGCCATCGCCGGCGGGTTCACGCCACGCGCCAACCAGGAAAGCGTCGACATTACCCGCGACATCAACGGCAAGGTGATAACCGGACGCGTGGTGACCTCCGACCCGCTATTGCCCGGCGATACAGTCTATGTTCGCGAACGCCTGTTTTGATGTGCTGACAAAGTGGCGGACACACTCAGGATCGTCCACTGCTTTCGCTCACCGGTCGGAGGCATCTTCCGGCATGTGCGCGACCTGACCGAGGCTCAGGTCGCCGCCGGCCATGCCGTCGGCATTGTCTGCGATTCGACGACGGGCGGCGATTTCGAGGAACGGCTGTTCGAACAGATGAAAGGCAGCCTGGCGCTCGGCATTCACCGCACCCCGATGCAGCGGCATGTCGGGCCAGGCGATCTCGCCTCGGCCCGGCGCACCTATAGGATCATAAAAGAATTGCGGCCGGACGTGCTGCACGGGCATGGCGCCAAAGGTGGCGCCTATGCCCGTCTGTTCGGCTCATTGTTGCGGGTATCCAGGTCTCGCGTAGCCCGCCTTTATTCGCCGCATGGCGGCTCGCTTCACTATGACGAGACCACCGCCATGGGGAAGCTGTTCTTCGCGCTCGAGCGCTTCATGGCTCGCTTCACCGATTGCCTGCTGTTTGTTTCCGATTATGAGCGGCGGACTTATCGCAGGAAGGTCGGCGAGCCGCCCATTCCGAACGCTCTCGTCCACAACGGCCTGCGCGCCGCCGAGTTCGAGCCGGTGCGGACCGAGCACAATGCGGTTGACCTCCTCTATATCGGCATGATGCGAGACCTCAAAGGCCCGGACATCTTCATCGATGCGCTGGGGCTAGCCGCGACACGGCTCGGCCGCCCATTGAAAGCGCTGATGGTCGGCGACGGCGACGACCTACCGCGCTATCGCGCCCAGGTGAAGCAGCTCGGCCTCGAGGTCAGCTTCCTGGCGCCGATGCCGGCCAGGCTCGCCTTCAGGCTGGCCGAACTGGTCGTCGTTCCCTCGCGCGCGGAAGCCATGCCCTATATAGTTCTGGAAGCGCTCGCCGCCGGCAAGCCGATCATCGCGACGGCGGTCGGCGGCATACCGGAAATCTTCGACACCGGCTCGCCTGTCCTGATCCGGCCCGACCCGCGCGAACTTGGCGACAAGATAAGCGCCGCATTGGCCGATCTCGACACCTACAAAGGCCTGATGCCCGGCCTCGCCGACCTCAAGGCACGCTTCGGCGCCGATGTAATGGCCGCCGAAATCGAAAAGGCTTATTTCGCCGCGCTCAAAAAATAGAGCAACGGGTTTTCCACCGGGCTGCTCCTGGTGAAAGCGTCTCCAAAGCCATGTGTTGTTTCAAGGGTTTCTTAGCTCTCTTTTGCTATTCACCTGAGGGAAACCTGCGGACGCCCCATGAACGAAATCGACCCCGCGCGCCGTTTTTCGCTAGACGCGGTGCGCAAATTCGACGCCCCTGCCGAGAACAATACGGCCGGCGGCATGAACGATGTTGCCCGCCAGGTCGCCTCGCAATACCGGCGCGATACGATGTCGCCGATCATGGTGAGCGGCGTCCTGCGCATGGTGGAATTCGCGCTGCTGTTGGTGTCAGGTCTTGCCGTCTATTTCTATTATGTCGGCTTTTTCAACTATCTTGGCTGGCAATACTCACTGACGATCGCCGCCACCTCGTTCCTCGCGGTCGTTCTGTTCGACGTCACCGACTGCTACCAGATCGTCGCGCTGATGCGGCCGATCGCCAATTTCGGCCGTCTCCTGCTGGTCTGGGCCGGAACCTTCGCCTTGATGGCGCTCACCGCCTTCACCATGAAAATGTCGGAAGACTATTCGCGCCTGCTCTTCGGCACGTGGTTCGTCGTCGGTTTCGTGTTGATCCTGGGTCTCCGCCTGGTGATGTCGAAGCTGATCCGGCGCTGGGCGCGCGACGGGCGGATGGAGCGCCGCGCCGTCATCGTCGGCGGCGGCAAGGCGGCGGAGGTATTGATCCGCTCGGTCGAAAGGCAGCCCTACAACGACATCCGCATCTGCGGCATCTTCGACGACCGCGGCGATAAGCGGTCGCCACCGGTTGTCGCCGGTTATCCCAAGCTCGGTACAATTTCCGAACTCATCGAATTTGCCCGCATCGCGCGCATCGACATGCTGATCGTATCGCTGCCGCTGACCGCCGAATCGCGCGTGCTGCAGTTATTGAAGAAGCTGTGGGTGCTGCCGGTCGACATCCGGCTATCGGCGCATTCGAACGCGCTGCAGTTCAGGCCGCGCGCCTATTCCTACATCGGCTCGGTGCCGATGCTCGATATCTTCGACAAGCCTATCAACGACTGGGATTCGGTCGCGAAACGCGCCTTCGACATCGTCTTTTCGATCATCGGCATCATCGTGTTCTCGCCGGTGATGCTGGCGACCGCGATCGCGATCAAACTCGACAGCAAGGGACCGGTGCTGTTCCACCAGAAGCGGCACGGCTTCAACAACGAGATCATCGAGGTCTACAAGTTCCGGTCGATGTATACCGACAAGGCGGACCCGACGGCGAAGCAGACCGTGACCAAGAACGATCCGCGCGTCACCCGCGTCGGCCGCTTCATCCGCAAGACCTCGATCGACGAACTGCCGCAGTTCTTCAATTCGCTGTTCGGTTCGCTGTCGCTGGTCGGGCCGCGCCCGCACGCCATTGCCGCGCAGTCGCACAACCTCCTCTACAATGAAGTGGTCGACGGCTATTTCGCTCGCCACAAGGTCAAACCCGGTGTGACCGGCTGGGCGCAGATCAATGGCTGGCGCGGCGAGATGGACACCAACGAGAAGATCCGCATGCGGACGGAATACGACCTCTATTACATCGAGAACTGGTCGCTCCTGTTCGACCTCAGAATCCTGTTCCTGACGCCGATCCGCCTGCTCAATACGGAAAACGCGTATTGATCGCGACGGCCTATGAATTGCCGGCTGCGGCGGTCAACGCCAAGCTAATTGCACTGATTGCGTCGGGGGCGGTTTTCCTCGGCGTTTTCCTGTCCGGTTTCGTCATTGCCGAGCCCGCGCCGTACGATCTCTACATGATCGGGCTGATCGTGGTGTGGCCCTTGTTCGGCATGCGTATACAGCGCGCGGCGGTGCCACTTCTGGTGCTGCTGGTTATCATGAACATCGGCGGTATGGTCTCGATGACGCAGATGTCGGACCTCGCCGGCACGCCGCTCTATCTCGCCGTCTCGCTGTTCCTGGCCTTAACCGCGGTTTTTTTCGCTTCGGTAACGGCCGTCCAGCCCAGTCTCTACCGGGTGATCTTCGTCGCCTATGTGGTGTCGGCAGTGCTGACTTCGCTGGTCGGCATAGCCGGCTATTTCCATGCCTTTCCAGGAGCGGAGATCTTCACCAAATACGACCGTGCCGCCGGCGCCTTCCAGGACCCGAACGTGTTCGGTCCGTTCCTGGTGCTGCCCGGCATCTACCTGCTCTACCTGCTGCTTACCGGCTCGGTCGCACGCATGCCGCTATTGGCGGTGCCGTTGCTGATAATCACCGCCGGCATTTTCTTTTCCTTTTCGCGCGGCGCCTGGGGCATGTTCGCCGTTTCGGCGATCCTGCTGACCGGTGCCTTGTTCCTGCAGAGCGCCAGCGGCAAGTTCAAGCTGCGCGTCGTCGTCATGACCATCGCCGCCGTCGGACTGCTGGTCATCGCAATGATCGTCATCCTGCAACTGCCAGGCGTCGCCGAGATGTTCTCGAACCGCGCACAGCTCGAACAAAGCTACGACACCGCCCGGCTCGGCCGCTTCGCCCGCTATACGATCGGCTTTCAGATGGCACTGGAGCATCCGTTCGGCATCGGCCCGCTCGTCTTCGGCAAGATGTTTGGCGAGGACACGCACGACATCTGGCTGAAGATGCTGATGGATTACGGCTGGCTCGGCTTCGTGTCGTTCCTGACGCTGACGTGCTGGACGATCGCCGCCGGCTTCCGCATTCTGCTGCGCGACCGGCCGTGGCAGCCTTATCTTCTATGCGCCTACGTCGCCTTCATCGGCAATATCGGGCTCGGCACCTTCATCGACATCGACCACTGGCGCCATGTCTACCTGCTGCTTGGCTTGATCTGGGGTGCCATCGCGCTCGAATACCGCCACCAGTGGCAGCTGCGGGCGGCGCAGCGACCGGCAATCCTCGTCGCGGTTGCTTCAGGCAGAACAGCAACCGAATTCGGTTGACCGGACCCGGTCTATCACGATACATCGCGACCGGTCCGGAGTGTAGCGCAGCCCGGTAGCGCACTTGACTGGGGGTCAAGGGGTCGTCGGTTCGAATCCGGCCACTCCGACCATTAAAATCCAAAGGCTTAGCCAGTTTTCCCCCAAACTGGCTGTACAGACAATAGCCGCACTGCAGCCAGCGCAACATACGCGGGCGCGTGATCTCATCGAGGAATCGATCACGCATCACTCGTGCGCGAGGCACGGAGGCTGGCGTCTAGCCAGAAGCCCACCGAGAAACCGCGCGGTAATGGCTAGGTAAGCTTTGCTGAGTACGCCAACCTTTATCGTGAGCCCGTATTCCAGCTTCAATAAGAAAAGGTCCCGCCGCACATGCCAGAACGGCGGGACTCGATCAGGCGCCTTGCATCAGGCAGGGGTGACTCGGGGGTTGGGCATGCCCGGTGCGCGCGGATCGTAGTGAACCCTAGGCGCATCAGCTGCAATGCGTCCACCAACCGTCGGTTGGAAAGAACTAATTCAATCCCGACGGCTGGCCTGGCCTGAACAGGCGCGCGCTCAAGGCTCAGTTTCTTCCCGGGGAGGAGCTTTTTGGTCAGGACAATCAGGATAGGGCAATTCTTCACACGGAGAGGGCCTGTCGCCAACGCTGCGATAATGTTCCGCGAGTTTTGCGAAACCGTAGGCGAAGGCGAAAAGAAGCGCGAGGACAACCGCTATTCGGACGGCCATACCGTATTGTAGCAGGATCCTCCCATTGGAGCGCGCGGCGTTTTGGTACGTTTGAATGTTGAGTTCGAAAAAGGTTGGCTGTAGTTGAATTGCCGTCGTCCGCAGTTGTAAGGGCGAGCGGACGCTTCGAAGATGCCACCCGCTTTCGCCCTTTCCGGGAGAGATGCAATGTCGCTTCAAGGGGTTGCCTGTCCTGCCGATCTGACCATGTTGACCAAGGCACTCGATGCCCGATGCCGTGAACTAGGCCTCGCCGATGGAGATCCAGGCAGAGAAGTGCTCGGCCGCAGGGTGATGGATTTATTTGAAAGTGGTCAGCTCAGTGCCGAAGATTTGAGACTGGCTCTGAGCGGCGAGATCTTTAACGCCAAAAATCCTCCGGCCGGAGCCAGTGGGCTTTGATACGGCAAGCGGCTATCCGCGCAACCATTTGAATTACTGGCCCAGCGTCGGCTTCCGTGTGCGCAAGAGCGCGTGTGAACAAATGTGATTTTGCGGTCGGTGCCAGACGGGCTAACTTTACCCATCGAACGAAAGAGGAGAATATCATGAAGACATTCCTCGCAATAGCCGCGGCACTGACCATGTCCATATCAGCTGCCTCTGCGGATTGCCCCGCGCATTCCAAGGTCCAGGCATCGGTCGACACGCAGACGAAGACAGCAAGCGTCGAGAAGGCCGATATGTCGACTGTCACGGACGCTCAGACGATCAAGAAAGAAGAGCCACAGAAGACCGAGTAGCGGTAACGCTCAGCGGATCCCACGACCCGGATAAATGGCTACTGGCACACATCCACCCACTCGGCGTCGACGAGTTCGGCCAGACGTTGCGGGCTGAGCCGTACGGCGGCATTCGTCGCGCCTGCCGCCGGGACGACCTCGTCAAAGGCGCGCAGCGAGATGTCGCAGTAGACCGGGAGCGGCGCCGGTAGGCCGAACGGGCACACCCCACCGACGGGATGATCGGTCGCGGCGAGCACCTGCTCGGCGTCCAGCATTCGCGCCTTGCCACCAAACCGGTCCTTGAATTTGCGATTGTCCAGCCTGGAGATCCCGCTGGCCACGATCAGCATCGTCTGGTCGCCGGCGCGCAAGCAGATCGTCTTGGCAATCTGCGCCGGCGCTACGCCATGCGCTTCGGCGGCCAAAGGCACCGTCGCCGAGCTTGCCTCCGTGACGATGACATCAATTTCGGGCGCGTGTGCGGCGAAAAAGGCGCGAACGGATTCGAGGCTCATCTCCAGCAATTTCCGTCTGGCGTCGCCGTGGCGGCCGGCAAGTCCACTACGTGGCCGAAAAAACGAAGCCCGCCAGGGCGACCCATGGCGAGCTCGTGGAATAAACGCATGGCACGCCGCTACGACACGGATCGCCTTTTGGCAGGCAACACGACTTCGTCAAACAGAGCGCTTTCCGGAAGTTGAAGCGCGGAGGCAATACGCCGACGTTTCGAGGGATCGGCATCCTTGCCGCTTTCAATATCGGCAATCTCATAGGCTGCCAGCCCGCACGCCAGGGACAGCTCTTCGATGCTGTATCCACGGGCTTCCCGGGCGGTTCGGACGGCACTGCGTTCAGGCGTAACCGCGCTCGCCGCCAGTTCGGAGTAAGGTTCGCGTTTTGCTATTTGGGGCATTGGCAACTCCGTGGGATGAAAGAGTTAGATCAAATCATGTTGTTGCCTGAGACGATCGGGAGAATGCCCGCTCGCCGGTGATTTGCCAAGCATCAAAGATAGCGTCACGGCATCGTGAACCGACGCCGGAATGAATGGCGGATGCCGGCGCGCCGACATCTGGCCGGATCGTCAGCAGACACAGTTCGGAAACAAAATTCTACAGGCCGGAAAAACTGCCGAAAAACTCCAAAGCGATAGTCCCAACCGCAGCGCTCGAGTCACCGACCTGAATCAGTGACGCTCAAATTCCGCCTGCGCAAAAAGGAAACGATGTCATGAAGAAGCCTCTTCTCTCCGCCCTTGGACTTGCAATCGCACTTGCCCTCTCGATGCCGATCATCGGCGCAAGCAGCGCGAATGCAACGACGATGCACACCACCGTCAAGAAGCATCACCGCCATCACTACCATCACCGCGTCCACCACTACCGCCACCATCACAAGAAGGTTGTCGCGAAGAAGTACTGAAAACACCCTCGGGCGAACAACCCGCAATCAGGCGTTCTGGTGCTTGATCAAGGGCGGCGCGCTTGCCGGGCTTTCCGTGTCGGCGAAAAATGGCGGCGGTCCGCTGACCACCGCCATTTGCTTATCTCAACGTGCCGATCTTGAACGCGCTCGCGGTGCTTGTTGCTGCCGGCCGCCGAGGAACAGACTGGCGACGAGCCCGACCAGAACCAGCCCGACAGCGGCCGCCGTCGCCGGGTGATCTCGGGCGGTCTTCTCGATCGCCCGGCCTTGCCTTCTGATTGCCGGCAAGGCGTCGCCGAGGCGCTCAGTGATATCCGAATAATAATCCGACGCGGTATCGCGCCCGTCTTCGTAAAAGGCGCCGCCCCGCTTTAACACGGCTTTCTTCAAGGTGGCCAGTTCCCTGGTCAGGGCCGCGACCTGTTTGTCCAGATCGGTGTCGGAGATGCTCGAAAGCGATGCCATGACGTGCTTCCTTCATCTGTAGAAGGAAGCCTAACGCATGACCCTGAAGACCGTTCCGGTCAGCCCGGCGGGCTCTAGCGAACCTGATCGAGCAGGCGCTTGCATTCCAGGAGGTCGAACAGCGCCTCCTGCAGCAATGCGCGATTGTCACGGGAAAGTTTTGACGTGTCCGGCGGAACCGGACCTTCCTCGTCGGTCTTGCCTATACCGAAAAAACGACGGCTGGGTTTCACCCTCGGCTGGCCAACCAGCATTTCGTCGTCCGGGCCGCGCGGCTGCGCCGCTTGCGTCAGCGGTACCGTGTCGGCCTGTCGGCGCTGCGAGATCGCCTCGACCGCCGCCATGTCGCCACTGCCGACGGCGATCAGAAACTGGTTGCCATTCTCGCGCAACAGCTTCTGCACGCCCTTGATCGTATAGCCCTGGTCGTAGAGCATATGACGAATACCCTTGATCAGTTCTACGTCCTGCGGACGGTAGTAGCGGCGGCCGCCGCCGCGCTTCATCGGCTTGATCTGGTTGAAACGCGTCTCCCAGAAGCGCAGCACGTGCTGCGGCAAATCCAGATCCTCCGCGACCTCGCTGATGGTGCGGAAAGCATCAGGGCTCTTGTCCATGGGCGAATCCTCACGCTAGAGCATGATCGCGAAAGGCGGGAACCGGGTTCGGGCGACATCACGCTTAACAAGGAGAGCAGCTTTCCGTCCCGCCGGAACGGATCACACCCAAATACCGATCCGGCGTACCGAATCGCATCTTATTTCAGCGGTTTATGAAACAATATTCAAGCCCGGCGCAAAAGCAGGGTTCGCTTTTCAACCGAAGCCTGGAGCAATTCTTGGCAAAGGGGGATTGGGCGGCTACTTGCTGCCCTTGACTTTGCTGTTTTGATGGGAGCGCAGGATACGGTTCTTCAGCACGTTCGACGACTTGAAGGTCATCACCCGGCGCGGCAGGATCGGCACTTCCTCGCCGGTCTTGGGATTGCGCCCGATGCGCTCGTTTTTGGAGCGCACGTGGAAGGTCGCGAAGGACGACAGCTTCACCGTCTCGCCGCGAACGATCGCCTCGCAGATCTCATTCAGCACCGCCTCGACAAGCTCAGCCGATTCAGTACGCGACAGCCCAACCTTGCGGTAAACGGCTTCGGCGAGGTCGGCGCGCGTAAGTGTCTTTCCCCCCATACGAACCGTCCCATCAGCTCAAAAACATAAATCATACAAGCAACGGCAGAACCTAAGTAATTGATCCGTCAAGGTCAAGGACCCGAACCCGATAGTTCGGCACTTACCAGCGGAGCAGGACGGCACCCCAGGTGAAGCCGCCGCCCATCGCCTCGAGCAGTACCAGGTCACCCTTTTTGATGCGACCGTCGGCGACGGCTGCGGACAGTGCCAGCGGCACGGAAGCCGCCGAGGTATTACCGTGCAAATCGACGGTCACCACCACCTTCCGCTCCTCTATCCCGAGCTTTTTGGCCGAAGCGTCAATAATTCGTTTATTGGCTTGATGCGGCACGAACCAGTCGAGATCGGCGGCGCCGATGCCGGCCTGTGCGAACGTCGCCTCGATGACGTCGGTGATCATGCCGACCGCATGCTTGAACACTTCGCGGCCTTCCATCCTGAGGTGCCCGACGGTTCCGGTGGTCGACGGCCCACCGTCGACGAAAAGCTTGTCCTTGTGGATGCCGTCGGAGCGCAGGCTGGCCGCCAGAACGCCTCGGTCGGCGATGCCGCCTGCCCCCGTGCCTGCTTCCAGCACCATCGCGCCGGCGCCGTCGCCGAACAAAACGCAGGTCGAGCGGTCGTTCCAGTCGAGAATACGCGAAAATGTTTCCGAGCCGATCACCAGTACCCGTCTGGCCAAGCCGCCGCGGATATAGAGGTCGGCGGTCGTCACTGCATAGACGAAGCCGGAGCAGACCGCCTGCAGGTCGAAGGCAAAACCGTGGTGCATGCCGAGCCGGTTCTGGATCTCGACCGCGGTCGCGGGAAAGGTGTTGTTGGGCGTCGAGGTCGCCAGCACGATCAGGTCGATGTCGTCAGCCGTCAGGCCGGCGCTGTCGAGGGCTGCGCGCGCTGCCGCCTCGCCCAGCGAGGCCGTCGTCTCGTCGTCGGCCGCAATGTGGCGCTGGCGAATGCCGGTGCGCTGGACGATCCACTCGTCCGACGTCTCGACCATGCCTTCGAAATCGGCATTCTTCATAATGCGGCGGGGCAGCGCGGCGCCCGTGCCGCGCACGACTGATCTGATCAATGCTCTTTCCTATTCCTTTGCGTCGATGACGACGTCGGATTTCCGGATTGTCTGGGCATTCGGATTGCGGGCATGGAACAGGTCGAGATCGGCTTCGATGCGGTCAAGCAGATTGTTGCGCACCATGTCGTAGCCAAGCTCGATCGCCGCCGCAAAGCCATCCGAATCAGCCCCGCCATGGCTTTTCACCACGATGCCGTTCAATCCGAGGAAGACGCCGCCATTGGAGCGGCCGACATCCATCTTCTCGCGCAGGCGATCGAAGGCGGTCTTGGCGAAGATATAGCCGATCCTGGCCATCAGCGTCCGGTTCATCGCCGCGCGCAGATAGCCGGCGATCTGCCTGACGGTGCCTTCCGCCGTCTTCAGCGCGATGTTGCCGGCAAATCCTTCGGTAACGACGACGTCGACACTGCCCTTGCCGATGTCGTCACCCTCGACAAAGCCATGGTAGTTCATCGAGGCCATGTTGGCCTCGCGCAACATACGACCCGCCTCCTTGACCTCTTCCTGGCCCTTGATCTCCTCGACGCCGACATTGAGCAGGCCGACGCTCGGCCGTTCGATGCCGAAAACCGAGCGCGCCATGCCGGTGCCCAGAATGGCAAAATCAACCAGTTGATGCGCATCCGCGCCAATGGTGGCGCCGACGTCCAGCACCACGCTCTCGCCGCGCAATGTCGGCCAGAGCGCCGCGATTGCCGGGCGATCGATGGTCGCCATGGTGCGAAGGCAGAATCTGGACATTGCCATCAGCGCGCCGGTATTGCCGGCCGAGATGCAGGCGTCGGCAGTGCCTGCCTTGACCGCCTCGACGGCCTTCCACATCGATGACTTCCAGCGGCCATGGCGCAGCGCCTGGCTCGGCTTGTCGTCCATCCGCACTGCGATCTCGCAGTGGATGAACTCGCTCACTTCCGCCAGCTTGGGGAATTTGGCGAGTTCGGGCCGTACCACTTCTTCGCGCCCATAAATGACGAAGCGTATATCCGGACGGCGGGTGGCGACAGTCATGAGCGCCGGGATGACCACGCTTGGCCCGTGATCGCCGCCCATGGCATCGATGGAAATCCTGATCACGCGGTGTTCATCTCACGGTTGCTTGGCCAGCGGGCTTGCCAAGGTGCGGGGCTCGCGAAGGTTCGGCGAAAATAACGGTTTTGGGCTGCCGCACAACCAACTTTTCTCAAATTGGGTCAGCTATCAGGATTTTCCCAACAGTGATCTGAGCTTTTGCTGGAATTCATTCTCCACAGGCTCGGCATCGCCGGCGGCCTCCAGCGATACACCCGGCTTGCGCGGATATGGATCGATCGCCAAGCCAAAGAACTGCTCGGCAAGCGCCCCGACGTCGATCGCATCGCCGGAAAAGGTTTCCGGGCTGTCCGGGCCTTCGGCGTCGAGCAGGATCTCACCGCCGCCGTCGAAACCTTGCCGCCCGAGCTTGGATTGCTCCGGCAGGAACAGCGCTTCGACCGGCTCGTCGATATGCGCCTCGACCGGGTCGAGGGTGACGATGCAGGCCTGCGTTATATCGGCCTCGACATGGCCGCTGACTTTCACCCCATTGCGTTTCCAGGGCTCGACCAGGAGTTCGGCGCGATAGTTCTCGACCGAAAGCAGCTCGTGCTCGACGGCCAGCAGGGCGCGCTGCCCAGCGTCGGCATCGATCACCACCGGCAGCCCCTTTTGCGGCAGCCGGGCGACATTTGCCAGGAATGACACTGGGCTGTGGGTATCAGGGTGTTTCATCTTCGCCTCCACTTCGCCACCTTCATCGGCCTGCCGTCGCTCAAGCGTTGGCCACGGGAAATGCCACCGTTCCGGAAACGATCGATTCGGTCGGCTGTTCCGCGAGTTGCCTTGATGCATCGGCGGCATAGAGTGCCAGTTGCGACGCTTGCGGCCAGGCGCCGGCATCCGGCCTGACATTGCGGGCAAGGGCGGCGGCGAGTGCATCATGGTCATTTCGTTGCAGCGCATCATCATAGGCGGCGGTACGGCCATAGAACATCTTCGCCAGTTTCCGCATTCGCTTCGGCACGCCGACGTCGCCAATGCCCAATTCACGCAACGAATGTTCGACATCCATGAAGAACTCGTCGATCAGCACCTGCGCAACCTCTGCCGCAGCACCGCCCTCGCCGCGCAACCGGTGCTGGAACAGGAACATGTGCAACGACAGCATCTCGAAGCGGCCGAGCGGCGTGTCCGGCACGTTCCAGGCGGAATAAAACACCGTTTGCCGCGCCGCCGCCACGATTTGTGCGTAAAGCGCCTCGGTGATGGCGCGGTTGGCATGTCGTTCGTGGCCAAAGAGGCGCTGGAACATTTGAGGGTGGTCTCCCGGGACCGTTTGTTGAAGTGGCCTTGTTGCATCGGCAAGCAAGCTGGTTTACCGGTTTTGCGGCCCAGCGCAAGTTGCGGCCAGCTTATGGAGTTGTAGTTGCGCGCGCTGAAATTCAAGTCGACTTTCCTGCCCAGGCCCGGCGGTGCGGTTTCGCTGCTGGTGATCGCTGCGGCGCTTTCCGCCTGCAATTCGTCCAAGATGATCGGCGATCTCAATCCGAGCGAGACGCTGACGCAAGGCTACGTCATCGACCAGCAGGCGATCGACCTGGTGCCGGTCGGCTCAAGCCGCGAACAGGTGCTGCTGGCGCTCGGCACTCCCTCGACCAAGGCGACCTTCGATAACGAGGCCTTTTATTACATTTCTCAGACGCGCAAGCGCTATGTCGCCTTCGACAAGCCGCGGCTGGTCGACCAGCATGTGCTGGCGGTCTATTTTGGCGATGACGGGCGCGTCACCCAGATCGCCAATTACGGCTTGAAGGACGGCAAGGTGTTCGACTTCATCTCGCGCACCACGCCGACCGGCGGCAAGGACCAGAACTTCCTCAGCCAGATCATCAGTGGCGCCAGCAAGCTGGCGCCTGGTGTTCCCGGCGCCAGCGGCGGCAGCACGCTCGGCGGCTCCTGATCCGCCCGAGGGTGTCGGCTTCCTTCCGTTCCTTTCGCTTCCCTGTAAGCGGCATATCTCAGGCAATGAAAAACCCGCGGGAGCGATCCCGCGGGTTTTTGTCTTAAGGCCATAGCGACCGAGCTTAGCCGTGCGCGAGAACGGCCAGCAACAGCAGCGCGACGATGTTGGTGATCTTGATCGCCGGATTGACCGCTGGGCCGGCAGTATCCTTGTAGGGATCGCCGACCGTGTCGCCGGTCACCGAAGCCTTGTGCGCTTCGGAGCCCTTGATGTGCTTGAGGCCGTCCTTGTCGACGAAACCATCTTCGAACGACTTCTTGGCGTTGTCCCAGGCGCCGCCGCCGGAGGTCATCGAGATGGCAACGAACAGGCCGTTGACAATGACGCCGAGCAGCGAGGCGCCGAGCGCGGCAAAGGCGGATGCCTTCGAACCGGAGATCAGGAGGACGCCGAAATAGACCACCAGCGGTGCCAGCACCGGCAGCAATGACGGAACGATCATCTCCCGGATCGCTGCCTTGGTCAGAAGGTCGACGGCGCGCGCATAGTTCGGCTTCGAGGTGCCGGCCATGATGCCCGGATCCTCGCGGAACTGCTTGCGCACCTCCTGGACGATAGCACCCGCGGCGCGGCCGACGGCGGTCATGGCGATGCCGCCGAACAGATACGGGATCAGGCCGCCGAAGATCAGGCCGGCGACGACGTAAGGGTTGGAGAGGTCGAAGGAGACGTCGCCCATGCCCTGGAAGTACGGGTATTTGTCGCCATTGGCGGCAAAGAACTTCAGGTCGTTAGAGTAGGCCGCGAACAGCACCAGCGCGCCGAGGCCGGCCGAGCCGATGGCGTAGCCCTTGGTTACCGCTTTGGTGGTGTTGCCGACAGCGTCAAGCGCGTCGGTTGACTGGCGCACTTCCTTGGGAAGGCCGGCCATTTCGGCAATGCCGCCGGCATTGTCGGTGACCGGGCCGAAGGCATCGAGCGCGACGATCATGCCGGCGAGGCCAAGCATCGTCGTCACCGCGATCGCCGTGCCATAGAGGCCGGCAAGCTGGTATGTCGAGATGATGCCGCCGACGATGACGATCGCCGGCAACGCCGTCGCTTCCAGCGAGACCGCGAGGCCCTGGATGACGTTGGTGCCGTGACCGGTGACCGAGGCCTGGGCGATGGAGTTCACCGGACGCTTGCTGGTGCCGGTATAGTATTCGGTGATCACCACGATGAGGCCGGTCACCACAAGGCCGACCAGGCCGCAGATGAACAGGTTGGTGCCGGTGATGGCCATGCCGGCGACGGTGCCGATCTCACCCCAGCCGATGCATGCCGAGGTGGCCACGGCAAGGCCGACAATTGACAGCAGGCCGGTGACGATCAGGCCCTTGTAGAGCGCGCCCATGATCGAGCCGCTGGAACCGAGCTTGACGAAGAAAGTGCCGACGATCGAGGTGAGAATGCAGGCGCCGCAGATGGCCAGCGGATAGAGCATGGCCGCGCCGAGAACGGCGGTGCCACCGAAGAAGATGGCGGCGAGGACCATGGTGGCGACCACCGTCACCGCATAGGTCTCGAACAGGTCGGCGGCCATGCCGGCGCAATCGCCGACATTGTCGCCGACATTGTCGGCAATGGTGGCCGGATTGCGTGGATCGTCCTCGGGAATGCCGGCTTCAACCTTGCCGACGAGATCGCCGCCGACGTCGGCGCCTTTTGTGAAGATGCCGCCGCCGAGACGGGCGAAGATCGAGATCAGCGAGGCGCCGAAGCCGAGCGAAACAAGCGAGTCGATGACGACGCGATCGTCGGGCTGCAGACCCATGAACTGGGTCAGGATCAGGTAGTAGATCGAGACGCCGAGCAGGGCCAGGCCAGCAACCAGCATGCCAGTGATGGCGCCCGACTTGAAGGCGATCTCGAGGCCGGCAGCGAGGCTGTTGGAAGCCGCCTGCGCGGTGCGCACATTGGCGCGCACCGAGACGTGCATACCGATGAAGCCAGCGGCGCCCGATAGAACGGCGCCGATCAGGAAGCCGATGGCGGCGGTGATCGAAAGCAGCCACCAGGCGAGCAGCAGGACCACGACGCCGACGATGGCGATAGTGGTGTACTGGCGCGCCAGATAGGCCTGCGCGCCTTCGCGGATGGCCGCGGAAATTTCCTGCATGCGTGCATTGCCCTGATCGGCCGCGAGGACCGAACGTGTCGCCCAGATGGCGTAAAGGACTGAAAGCAGACCGCAGGCGATGACAGCTGAAAGTATGGTCATTGCCGAATTTTCCTCGATTGGTGGCCCAAAAGAACCCCTCCCCGGGCCGTTGAGACAGGGACGAATTTTCCGCAACCGGAATCCGTCCCTTCGCAGCGGCTTATGCGAAACAGGGCTCGGAACGTCAAGATATTGTTGCGTTCCTGTCCGGCTTTCGCCCAAAAGATCCCGGGTTTCGTCCAAAAGGCTGGACGGCAGTGTGCGCCTGTCGACACTGCCATCCGGTTAGATCGGTTGAAATCGGCGAACGGCGGTCAGGCTTTACGCGGGTCGCCGTCCGGCTGGACGACGAAGACCAGCACCACCAGCATGGTCATGTAGAATTTGAACGCCGCCTCCTGACCATTCCAAATCGAAGACTGCCACATGGCGAACCACTCGCCGCCAACGACCATGAAGCCGAAATACCAAACAAGGAAACCCATTGTGGCGGCTATGATGACGAACTTCTTGGCATCGTTGAATGCCTGTCCGCTGGCTTTGCGCGCCTGCCAGAGTTGCCAGGCGGCGATTAGGTAAAGCAGGCAGGTCAGCGCCTCGCCAATGATGATCAGCCAGTAGCCAGCCGTCCACAGCGACGGGTTGGTGATCGAGCGGTACATCAGTGCATTGCCGGGAAAGGTCGTGTCCATGCTCAGCACATGCTGGACAAAGGCGAAGTTTGAGCCGTAATCGGTGATGTTGCCGAAGGCGACGAGGAAGGCGAAAGCCGCCAGACACAAACACATGACGATCTTGGAGAAACGCGCGGTCATGGCAAGAACTCCTGCTGAAAGATCGGGGCATCGCACTCATCAATCGCCGAGTCCCGAAGATCGCGCAACGGGTGGGCCAGTGATCATCGTGCTCACAGCCATTGCGAGACATTATGCCGGCAAGCAAGACATTGCCGAGACTGTCGAAGCCCTCGATCTCGACAGTGATTGCGCGGTGGGCGACTTGGTCTCTGTGGTTAGAGCCGACACACAGCACGATTTCGCCATCATCCGCCGCCGCTGGATCACCGGCGAGACGGGCACAACGCTGGAACTGACGCTCGATCATCCGACGCGGTCGACCGGCCACTGAAAAAAGAGCGAACTTCGCCCCGAGACGCTACTCGGGCTCGCGTCCCATGCGCCGGGCGGTATAGCGCTCGACCGCCGACAGCCCGTCATAGATCAGCACGGCAAGGGCAGCGACGATCAGGCCACCCTGCAGGATGAAGGCGAGGTTGTTCGACAGCAGGCCTGCGATGATCACCTCGCCCAGTGTCCTCGCCGCTACCGTCGAGCCGATGGTCGCGGTGGCAAGGCTGATCACCACCGACAGCCGGATACCACCGAGAATGATCGGCGCGCTGAGCGGCAGCTCGACCTTGACCAGTCTTTGCCAGCCGGTCATGCCGGCGCCACGCGCCGCCTCGACTACGTTGGCCGGCAGCGTCGTCAGGCCGGTCAGCGCATTCTCAAAGATCGGCAGCAGTCCGTAGAGAAACAGCGCAATCAGCGTCGGCTTTTCGCCGAAGCCGACGGCCGGCACGGCAAGCGCCAGCACCGCCACCGGCGGAAAGGTTTGGCCGATATTGACCAGGCTGCGCGACAGCGGCAGGAATTCGGCGCCGGCTGGCCTGGTGACCAGAATGGCGAGCGCGACCGCAACGATCGTCGCGGCAACCGTCGCGATCAGTACGGTCCGCAGATGCAGCAGCGTCAACGTCAAAAGGCTGCCCTGATTGTAGATTACCGGCGCGTTGTTCTCTGTCAGCGGCCTCAGCAGCGGTTCGAACCAGCCGGGATTGGCGACGAAGGCAATAAGCACCACCACCAAGGCAAGCCTGAGCAGCGACGGAAGCCAGGCTTTCATGCCGGCCTCGCCGCGCGCTTAACCAGCCCGTCCACAGTGACGCGGCCAAGCGATTTGCCGTCAGAATCTTTCACCGGAAGTGCCGGGCGGCCCGACCACAGGAGTTCGGCCAACGCGTCGCGTTGGCTGGCGTCACCGGGGATCGCCTCGCCTTCGGCCGTGCCTTTTTCCACCGCGTCGCGCACCCGGCCAAGCGACAACAGCCGGAACGGTTTTTCGCTGGCGCCAACCAGGGTCTCGACAAACGCGCTGGCCGGTTTCGCCAGTATCTCGGCCGGCGCGGCATATTGCACTACTTTGCCGCCATCCATCACCGCGATCTTGTCGCCCATGTGAACGGCCTCTTCCATGTCATGGGTGACTAGGATGATGGTGGTGCCGAAGCGTTTCTGGATCGCCAGCAGATCCTCCTGCGCCTTGTTGCGGATGATCGGATCGAGCGCACCGAACGGCTCATCCATCAACAGCACGTTGGGTTCCGCGGCAAGCGCCCGGGCGACGCCGACGCGCTGCTGCTGACCGCCGGAAAGCTCATGCGGATAGCGTGGCCCGTAGGCTTGCGGGTCGAGCTGGTATAGCGTCATCAGCTCGTCGACGCGGGCCTTGATGCGGTTGGCGCCCCAGCCGAGCAATACCGGCACAGTGGCGATGTTCTGCGCCACCGTGCGATGCGGAAACAGGCCGTGGCCCTGGATGGCATAGCCGATGCTGCGACGCAGCTCATAATCCGGGACCGAGCGGTTATCGACGCCGTCGAGCTTGATCACGCCCGATGTCGGCTCGACCAGCCGGTTGATCATGCGAAGCAGCGTCGTCTTGCCGGAGCCGGAGGTGCCGACGATGACGGCGATGCTGCGCGGCTCGATTACTATCGACACGTCGTCGACGACTGTCGTCTCGCCGTAGCGCTTGGTGATGCCTTCGATCTCGATCATGCCGTTTCAACCCTGCGCTTGCTGGCGCTCATTTCGATCACTGCATCGAGGATGATGGCAGCGGCGAAGGCCAGCACCACCGTGGGAACAGCACCGAGCAGCACCAGGTCCATCGCCGTCTGGCCGACCCCCTGGAATACGAACACGCCAAAGCCGCCGCCGCCGATCAACGCGGCAATCGTGGCGAGGCCGATATTCTGCACCAGCACGATGCGGATGCCGGTGAGGATCACCGGGAAAGCCAGCGGAAACTCGACGCCGAACAGCCGCTGGCGGTCGGTCATGCCCATGCCGCGCGCTGCGTCGTTGGCGGCACGCGGCACACCGGCGAGGCCGACCACGGTGTTGGCCACTACCGGCAGCAGTGAATAGAGGAACAAAGCGACGAAAGCCGGCGCCGTGCCGATGCCGCGAATGCCGAGCGCGGCAGCTCCCGGCACATGCGAAGCGACCCAGCCGAGCGGTGCAATCAAGAGGCCGAACAGCGCAATCGAAGGAATGGTCTGGATGATGTTCAGCACGTTGAGCACACCGGCCCGCAATTTCTCGACGCGGTGGCAGAGGATGCCGAGCGGCAGGCCGATAATCACCGCTGCCGCCAGCGAACCCAGCGCCAGCGTCACGTGCTTGGAGCCTTCCGCCCAAAAACTATCGGCGCGATTGAAATATTCCTTGAGGATCGACAGGCTATTCCAGCTTCCCGAGACGAGCAGCAGCCCGATCGCCGCTGCGGCGGCAACAAGCACGCCGATCCGTGCCTGAGGCGACAGGTTCAGCCTAGTAAGCACGTCGGCGAGCAGAAGCGTGAAGGCGAAGATAAGCAGCCAAAAGCCCGAAGCCGGCGAGATACGGGCGAAGGTGTTGCCGGCAGGTGTCAGGAAACTGCCGGCGACGCCGATCAGCAGCGCCAGCGCTGCAAGCGCAACCACACCGGCGGCGAGGCGCAGAACAAGCGGCGTTTTCAGCAGCGCAATGAGCGCCGCTGCGACGACAATCGCCATCAACAGCGGACCGACCATCGCAGGCAAAGATTCGAGGATCGAGCGCGCCTCGCCGGGTACGATGCGATTGGCGCGGAAGGTGGCGAATGGTGCCGCAAAAGCCGCATAGGCTGATATCGCCGCGATGACCACGCCGAGCTTGTCGAACCGGATGCGCACGCCCTCCCCCATCGGCCGATCCGGCGCACCTCGAAAGCGGCGCGCCGGAATCGCCTTACTTGAGGAAGCCGTTCTTTTTCAAAAAGTCCTCGGCGACGCCCTTGACCGGTTCGCCGCCGACCTGCACGCGGCCGTTCAACTCCTGCAGCGTGACAAGATCGAGCTTGGCGAACACCGGCTTCAGCAGTGTCTCGATCTCGGGATGCTCCTTCAGCACCGCGTCGCGGATGATCGGCGCCGGCTGGTAGACCGGCTGCACACCCTTGTCGTCCTCAAGCACGACGAGGCCGGAGGGCGCGATGCCGCCGTCGGTGCCATAGACCATGGTGGCGTTGGCGCCGTTGGTCTGGTTGGCCGCAGCGGCAATGGTCGCCGCCGTGTCGCCGCCCGACAGCGTGATCAACTGGTCCGGCTTCAGCGTGAAGCCATAGGTCTTCTGGAAAGCGGGCAGCGCGGCCGCCGAATTGACGAACTCGGCGGAGGCCGCCAGCACCACCTTGCCGGCGCCCGAGACATATTTGCCGAAGTCGGAAAGGGTGACGAGCTTATTGGTATCGGCGACCTCCTTGCGCAGGGCGATCGCCCAGGTGTTGTTGGCCGGTGACGGTGACAGCCAGACGATCTTGTTGGCGTCGTAGTCGAGCTTCTTGGCAGTCTCGTAGGCCTTGGCGGCGTCTTTCCACACCGGATCGTCGGCCTTCTCGAAGAAGAAGGCGGCGTTGCCGGTGTATTCCGGATAGATGTCTATCTCGCCGGCTGTAATCGCCTTGCGCACCACAGGTGTGCCGCCGAGTTGGATGCGGTCGGTGGTCTGGATATTGTTGGCGTTCAGCACCAGTTGGATGATATTGCCGAGCACGCCGCCCTCGGTGTCGATCTTCGACGACACCACCACCTGGGCACTCGCCGAGGCAACTCCGAGCGCCAGTACAGCGCCGGCCAGAACCTTGATTGAAAACATCTCACAAATCCCTTGCTGTGAACCGGAATACGGCTGCCGCATATGAGCATGGCTTCGATGCCCCGTCGGGGTATACGGTTTCATAAGAAAGGGGATGGGCGCAATAATTTTGTTCGGATGCGAGTGACTCCGCTGTTGCCTCGTCCCGACAGCGTGACGTCAGTTGGCCGCGCGCAAGCCCGTCATCTTCAACACGCCCAGTGCCACGAAGCACAGCACGACGACCGGGAAAATCATCCAGTTCAACATCTCCCAGCCCCAGGCATTGTAGACTGCCCCCGACATCAGCGAGGCGAAGGCGACGGAGCCGAACAGGACGAAATCGTGAAAACCCTGGACCTTGCCTTTTTCGGATGACTGGTAGCTGTCGGCCACCATGGCGGTGGCACCGATGAAGCTGAAGTTCCAGCCAAGGCCGAGCAGGATCAGCGTCGTCCAGAACTGCCACAGTGCCAACCCCGACAGCGCGACTATACCGCAGCCAATGAGCAGCACCAGGCCGATGGCCACAATCCGCTCAGCGCCGAAGCGATAGATCAGCGACCCCGTGAAGAAGCTCGGCGCGAACATCGCCATCACATGCCAGGAAATGCCGAGCGTGGCGTCGTCGGTCGAAAGGCCGCAGCCGACCATGGCCAGCGGCGCGCCGGTCATGACGAAGCTCATCAACGCGTAGCTGCCGACGGCGCAAAACAGCGCTGCGACGAAGCGCGGCCTGGTGACGATTTCCGAGAGCGGCCGGGCGTCGCTGTCGGCGATTTCCACCTTGTCGGTTGCCTTGGCCGGGATGCGCAACAAAGAGAGAATGGCGGCGCCGACCGCCGCCAGCACCAGGATGGACGCAAACGAGCCGGCAAACTTCACCGGCGAGAACAGGTCGCCGGTGAAGATGACGATCTGCGGTCCAAGGATGGCGGTGACGATGCCGCCGGCCAGCACGAAGGAGATGGCGCGCGCCTTGAATTCAGGCGGCGCATTGTCGGCGGCGGCAAAGCGGAACTGCTGGACGAAAGCGCCCCCGATGCCAATCACGGCCAAGCCGAAAGCGAATAGCCAGAAGCTGGCATGAAACAGCGCCAGCGTGGCGACCAGCCCGCCAAGCGCCGTGACCGCTGTGCCGGTCATGAAGCCGTCGCGCTGGCCGAGCCGGCGGATGATCGCCGCGGCCGGCAGGGAACCGAGCGCCACGCCGACATTGAAACCGGTGATCGGCGCGGTTGCCAGCGACTTGTCAGCATCGAGCAGGTACTGCCCGGCCAATCCGCCCATGGAAATGGCGATGGGTGCGGCCGAGCCGATGATCGCCTGCGAGGCTGCGAGGATGAAGGCGGTGCGACGCGCTTCCTTGCCCGCCCCAACGGCGACGATAGCAGTCATGAGGCGTCCTTGCCGCGGCCCTCGCCACGCACCCGGCGCGACACGCGATCAAGCACCGCATTGACCAGTTTCGGCTCGTCTTCCTCGTAAAATGCCTTGGCGATGTCGACATATTCGGAGACGATGACCGCCACCGGCACGTCCTCGCGCTGCATCAGCTCGTAGACGCCGGCGCGCAATATGGCGCGCAATGTGGAATCGAGCCTCGACAGAGGCCAGTCCTCGGTCAGCGCCTGTCGGATGATCGGATCGATCGTCTTCTGGTGCTCGACGACGCCGGCAAGAATGGCGCGAAACCATTGAGCATCGGCTTCGCGATAGAGCGCGCCGTCGACTTCCTTGCCGAGCCTGAACGCCTCGTACTCGGCGGTGATCTCGAACACGCCGCTGCCGGCGACATCCATCTGGTAGAGCGCCTGCACGGCCGCCAGACGGGCAGCACCGCGCTTGTTGGCGTGGCGAACCGCAGGCTGGCCGGGCGAAGCGGGTTCGCTCACGATCGCTCTCCCAGTTGTTCCTTTAGGGCGATCATGGTCAGCGCCGCACGCGCCGCAAAGCCGCCCTTGTCGCCTTCCGAACGCCTGGCCCGTGTCCAGGCCTGTTCGTCGTTTTCGGTGGTCAGGATGCCGTTGCCGATGCAGACCGCATCCTGCACGGACAGGTCCATCAGGGCACGGCTGGATTCATTGGCGACGATATCGAAATGATAGGTGTCGCCGCGGACCACCGTGCCGAGGGCGACGAAGCCGTCATAGTTCGTCCCGCCTTCGGAGGCACCGTCGAGCGCGAAGGAAATCACCGCCGGGATTTCGAGCGAGCCCGGAACAGTGACGACATCGTATGTCGCGCCCGCTTCCTCGAGGGCCTTTGTCGCGCCTTCGAGCAACGCGTCGGCAAGGTCGTCGTGAAAGCGCGCCTCGATGACAAGAAGGTGGGCCTTCTTCTTCGGACGGATGAACGCTTTGCCGTGTTGGGATGTGCCTGCCATAGATGTCTCCGGGGATCGCCGGTGACTTAGGCCGAAGCCGGTTTGATCGCAAGCGGAAGATTGCCGAAGGAACTTTCAAGGCCAACTCGGCGGCGGTCGCATCAGGGAATGGGCTTTATGGACGAGCGCCTCAAAGTCCCTCCTTCGCCGCCTCCACCAGTCGCGCCGCGTAGCGGGCCATGGTGTCGATCTCGAGATTGACGTGGTCGCCGACCTGCCGCTCGCCCCAGGTGGTGACGCTCAGCGAATGGTGGATCAACAGCACGTCGAAGCGGGTGCCTTCGACGTTGTTGACGGTCAGCGAAGTGCCGTCGAGCGCGACGGAGCCCTTGGGGGCGATGAATTTGGCCAGCTCTCGCGGTGCTTCCAGGGTGAAGCGAACGGCGTCGCCCTCTTCCTTGCGCGCCACGATCTCGGCCATGCCGTCGACATGGCCCGACACGATATGGCCGCCAAGCTCGTCGCCGATCTTCAGTGCCCGCTCAAGGTTGATTCGCGTGCCGGCCTTCCAGCCCATCGCCGTCGTCAGCCTGAGCGCTTCTTCCCAGGCCTCGACCTCGAACCAGCGTGCGTTGGCGCCATCTTCCGGCAATCCCGTTACCGTCAGGCAGACGCCGCCGCAGGAAATCGAGGCGCCGATGGCAATGGTCTGCGGATCGTAAGCGGTGTCGATACGCAAACCGACGCCTTCCCTGAGCGGCTTCACGGCGGCGACGGTGCCGACGTCGGTGACAATTCCTGTAAACATTACTTTGGCCCAGTGAACATCAGTTCGGTCCTAGACGTCTCTTGTCCATTCGGCATACGTGTCTTCGCCGAAACGCATGTCGCGCAATTTACGAAACCCTGGCGGGATATGGTTGGCATCGACCGGCGATGCAATGCCGTCCCCGCCGATCGCATCCGGCCCCTGAAACAGCACGATGCGGTCGACTAGGCCTTCCTCAAGGAACGCCTTGGCCACCTCGGCGCCGCCCTCGACCAGCACGCTGGCCATGCCGAGCGCCGCCAGATCCTCGAGCAGTTCCGGCAACGCAATATCGCCTTCATAGGTCTCAGTGCCGATAAAGCGCACGCCGGTGCGTTCGAGCGCGGCCCGCCGGTGCGGATCGGCCTCGGCGCAGGCAGCGACATAGAGCGGCACACGGTCGACGCCGGCGACCAGTTTCGAAGTCTCGGGTAGCCTGATCTGACGGTCGAGTACGATGCGCGCCGGCGAACGGCTCTCCAGTCCCGGAAGCCGAACCGTCAGCGCCGGATCGTCCTCCAGTGCCGTGCCGATGCCGATCAATATGCCATCGGCTTCGGCGCGCATCAGATAGACTTCGCGTCGGGCGATATCGCCGGTGATGGAGACCTGTCCCTCGCCTTTCACGCCGATCTTGTTGTCGCTCGAAAGCGCAAGTTTCAGGATCACTTCCGGGCGTTTTTTCAGAGATCGAATTAAATAGCCGGCCATCTGCTCCGCGGCTTCAGCGGCCAGCACTTTTTCCACCACTTCGACGCCGGCGGCACGCAAGATTGCATAGCCCTTGCCGGAAACACGCGGGTCCGGATCGCTGGCAGCGCCGACCACACGCGCCACGCCGGCACTGACCAGCGCATTGGCGCAAGGCGGCGTGCGGCCGTGATGGGCGCAGGGCTCCAGCGTTACATAGGCGGTGGCGCCGCGCGCCAGTTCGCCGGCCTCTGCCAAAGCCTCGGTCTCGGCATGCGGCCGGCCGCCGACGGCGGTGACGCCGCTGCCGACGATCATCGGCCCGTCGCCGTCATCGCGCACGATCAGCGTGCCGACGGAAGGGTTGGTCGAGGTCCGCCCGGCATTCTTGCGCGACAGCCTGAGGGCTGCCGCCATATAGCGGCGATCGAGGACCTTTCGCTCAGCTGTGCTGCGTTCGGACCCTGCCATGCTCAGCTGGCGTCCTCTTCGCTCTTCAGCTCTTCGCCCCTGGGCTCGTCGGTTTTGGGCTCGTCGCCTTTGAGTTCGCCCAACACGTCGTGGAAATCCTTGGCCTCGCGGAAATTGCGGTAGACGGAGGCAAAGCGCACATAGGCGACATCATCGAGCGACTTAAGCGCCTCCATGACCAGCCGGCCGACTTCCCCCGAGGCCACCTCGGTCTCGCCCGAGCTTTCGAGCTGGCGCACGATGCCGGTCACCGCCCGGTCGATACGTTCCGGGTCGACATTGCGCTTGCGTACCGCGATCTCGACAGAACGCAGCAACTTGTCGCGGTCGAACGGCACCTTGCGTCCAGACTTCTTCACCACGACGAGATCGCGCAATTGGACGCGCTCGAAAGTGGTGAAACGGCCGCCGCAATCCGGGCAGACGCGCCGCCTGCGGATCGCTGCACCGTCTTCGGCAGGGCGCGAATCCTTCACCTGCGTATCTTCGGACTGACAGTAGGGACAGCGCATGGAGAGCCTTCGGTTCGCGATTCTCGTAGTGCGAACGGCTTAGAGGTTTTTGCCACGATGGCAAAGTATGGCCGATGACCGATCGCGCCTCAGAGATAGCGAGGCGCGAGGAAAATTGCGAGAGCGGCAATCAGTTGACAGCGGTCCGCCAATCAGGGCGCGACGTCGCCGGTCGGGAAGCCGCAAGACGTGCCGAGATAGCGATAGGCCTTGGTGAAGCCGTCCATCGATATGGTCGCGACCGGCTTGTCGGCGAAGCTGACATCGAGGGCGCTGGTGCGGCGCATGGCGCGCAGTACCGCGAGCGTGGTCTCGGACTTGTTGTCTATCATCCACTGTCCGTCGGCGATAACATGAAAACCGGCCTTGATCTTGTCGTTGACGTCGCGGAACACCGCCGGGATGTTGTCCCCCTTGGGCAAGTCACTGTTTCTCACGGCGATGATGAGGCTCGGATAGCCCTCGGGTGGCAGTACGTCGCCATTCGAGATGGCCAGCGTGAGGGTGCCGCTGGTGCCGTTTGCGTCGAAAAAGACCGTCGAGGCGGCGCAGGTCTTGCGCACATCCTCACCGGTGTTGACCTCGTCCATCGTGGTGGACCACCTGCCGAAGGTCTCTGTCTTGGGTGTTGCCGGGGTCGGCTCGGTCTGCGCCAAGGCTGCGCCGAGTAGCGGCGAGGTGGCTAAGGTGAGCAAGGCAGCGCCAACACCGGCGAAACGGAAAATTCGCATCATCATCAAGCGTCTCCGAGATGCAGCCGTGCGCCCAGTTGATCGGCGCCGTCACAGTTGGGGGAACGACGCCCTGCGTCAACCAAGATACGGGTAAAGCGGAAAACGATCCGTCAATGCCGCCACCTTGGCCTTCACGGTTGCCTCGACGGCCGCATTGCCCTCGTCGGAATTGGCGACCTTCAGTCCATCCAGCACTTCGGCGATCAGCTTGCCGATCTCGCGGAACTCGGCCTGACCGAAGCCGCGCGTGGTGCCGGCCGGCGTGCCGAGCCGAACGCCCGATGTCACGAAAGGCTTTTCCGGATCGAAGGGGATGCCGTTCTTGTTGCAGGTGATGTTGGCGCGGCCAAGGGCAGCCTCGGCGCGCTTGCCGGTGGCGTTCTTGGGACGCAGGTCGACCAACATCAGATGGTTGTCGGTGCCGCCGGAGACGATGTCGAGACCGGTTTCCTGCAGACTGGAGGCCAGCGCCTTGGCATTGGCGACGACGCTCTCCGCATAGATCTTGAAGCTCGGCTTCAGCGCCTCGCCCAGAGCCACCGCCTTGGCGGCGATCACATGCATCAGCGGTCCACCCTGCAGGCCGGGGAAGACGGCCGAATTCATCTTTTTGGCAATATCCTCGTCGTTGCAAAGGATCATGCCGCCGCGAGGCCCGCGCAGCGATTTGTGCGTCGTGGTGGTGACCACATGGGCATGCGGCAGCGGCGACGGATGCATGCCGCCGGCGACCAGGCCGGCGATGTGGGCCATGTCGACCATCAGATAGGCGCCGATCGAATCGGCGATCTCGCGAAAACGCTTCCAGTCCCAGACACGTGAATAGGCTGTGCCGCCGGCCAGGATCAATTTCGGCCTGGTCTCATGGGCGGCCTTCTCGATCGCGTCCATGTCGAGCAGATGATCGTCCCGGCGCACGCCATAGGAGACGACCTTGAACCATTTGCCGCTCATATTGACCGGCGAGCCATGCGTCAGGTGTCCGCCGGAATTGAGGTCGAGGCCCATGAAGGTGTCGCCGGGCTGCAGCAGCGCCAGGAACACCGCCTGGTTCATCTGGCTGCCGGAATTCGGCTGGACGTTGGCGAAGTTGCAGCCGAACAGCTTTTTCGCGCGTTCGATGGCCAGTTTCTCGGCGACATCGACGAATTGGCAGCCGCCATAGTAGCGCTTGCCCGGATAGCCCTCGGCATATTTGTTGGTCATGATCGACCCCTGTGCCTCGAGCACGGCACGCGAGACGATATTTTCCGAGGCAATCAGCTCGATCTCGTGGCGCTGGCGGCCGAGTTCGTTGCGGATTGCGCCGAAAATCTCGGGGTCGGCATCGGCAAGCGTGGTTTCGAAAAAGGATTCGAATTTGTTCGACACTGCCGCTGCTGTTGCCATGGGCTGAAATCCTCAAGGTTCGGGGTCTGTCGCGCCATTAACACAGTTGCTTTCGGCCCGCCACGTTTGCAGCGCGAAATTTGCTGGCCGGATTGCGCCAGAGAGACTGGCAGCCTCTATTTCCTTGCCTGCCGGCCCTTCAGCAGGGCCTCGGTGAGCGTGATCTCGGTGAACAGCGCCTGCATCGTATGGTCGTTAATCTGGCCGCTGCGAAACATTGCGCGAACCGCTGCGCGTTCGGCCTCAATGCCCGCCAGCCTCAATTCGAGCTCCAGCCGTCCGGCCTCGCGGGCCTCGGCGCGCGCCTCGTCGGCCTCGTCGGAGGCAGCGATGCGGCGACGGTAGCCGGCGACGATGCTGTCGGCGGCGGCAAGCCGGGCGCCGGGTGTTTCCCCTTCATCGCCGTCGGTCGCGCCGGCCATGCTCTCGATGCGGGCGATGGCGGCCTTGGCCGCGCCCACGCGCGCAAGACGCTCCTCGGCAGCGCCAGGATCCTCGCCCGGCTCGACCAGCCCTCGTGCCACCTTGGGCAAGGCAAGGCTGGCAATGAGCAATGAGCAGATGATGACGCCTGCGGCGAGGAAGATCACCACGTCGCGCGCCGGAAAGGGCGAACCATTCGGCATGGCGAGCGGCAGCGACAGGATGCCGGCCAGCGTGATGGCGCCGCGCACGCCGGCAACAGAGCCGGCGATCCGGACGCGCAGCCCGAACGGCTCGGCCTTCTGCTCGCGTAATCGCGCCGAGACGCGCGTCGCGATGTCGCCGACCCAGATCCACAGGAAGCGCAGCCCGATCAGGCATAGTGTCAGCGCGACCACCGTGGCGATTGGCTGGATGACCGGATAGCGGCTGCCGAGCTCAGGCGGCACGTTGCCGATGATTTCGGGAAGCTGCAACCCGAGCAGGATGAACAGCGCGCCGTTGAAGACGAAGGATAGCGTCGTCCACAGCGATACGGTCTGTATGCGTGCCGAGACGCCGAGAAACCGGAAAATCCCGGAGCCGCCGGTGAGCACTCCGGCCGTGACCGCCGCCAGAATGCCCGAGGCGCCGACATTCTCGGCGCCGAGATAGGCGATGAACGGCAGCAGGACCATGACCAGCACCTGCACCTCGGCCGGCACGCCGCCGATACGGTTCAGCAATTGCAGCGCCTTGGCGGCGACGAACAAGGCAGCCACGCCGGCCAGGATGCCGGCAGCGACGGCATAGAGGAAAGTCACGGACGCCACGACGAAGGAGAAGCTGCCGGTCAAGGCAGCTGCCACCGCAAAGCGGAACATCACGAGGCCCGACGCATCGTTGAGCAGCGCCTCGCCCTCCAGGATGTGCATCAGCCGGGCCGGGACCAGGCTCTTGTCGACGATCGAGGAGACGGCCACCGCATCCGTCGGGGACAGCACCGCAGCAAGTGCGAAAGCGACGACGAGCGGGATGCTCGGCACAAGCCAGTGCAAAGCGTAGCCGAAGCCGACAATGGTGAAGAAGACCAGCCCGATGGCGAGGTCGAGGATCGGCCCGCGCAGCGCGATCAGTTCGCGCTTGGGCGCACCATAGGCGTCGCTGAACAGCAGCGGTGGGATGAACACCAGCAGAAACAGCTCGGGATCGATCTCGACATGCATTCCGCGCACCGGCCAAGCCAGTGCCGCGCCGATGGCGATCTGCAGCACAGGTAGCGGAACCCGCACCGGCCGGACCAGCGCGCCCGAAACGGCGACGAAGATGAGCACGACCAGAATGAACATTGCGACATGCATGATGCGATTTCCGAATACGGCGCCGCGCGTTCTTTTGCCGGCGATCAGTCCAGCAAAGCTTGCCGCGAAAGACTCGGCAACGAAAAAGGCCGCCCTTCCGGCGGCCTTTTGCAAATGAACTCAGCTGCTTAGAGCGCGGATGTGATCTGCAGCTCGTTGGCTCCGTCGAGGCCGTAAATGTCGTCACGGAACTGGACCACGCCCGGCCCTGTCGACCAGGCCGAGACGTAGAGAAAATAAACCGGCACCGGATTGGTGACCTGCACCGGCGTGTTCTCCCCGGTCTTGATCGCCGCCTCGAAATGCTGCCGATCCCAGCCCGGTGTGTCGCGCAGAATCCAGGTGACGAGGTCGCGCACGTTCTGAACCCGCACGCAGCCAGAGGAATCGAAGCGCATCAGCTTGCCGAACAGGCTCTGCTGCGGCGTGTCGTGCATGTAGACGCCGTCCGGGCTGGGGAAATTGATCTTGACCGAGGCCATCGCGTTGCCGGAACCGGGATCCTGGCGGAAGCGGTATTTGGCGGCATCGTCGGTCGACCAGTCGACCGTCATTGGGTCGACCTCGCTGCCGTCCGGCGCAAACAGGCGGATATGGCTATCCTTGAGATAGTTGGGGTCCTTCCGCATCAGCGGAATGATATCCTTGCGCACGATCGAAACCGGCGCGTTCCAGTACGGATTGACGATGATTTCGTTGATCTTGGAATTGACGATCGGCGTCTGGCGATCGATCTTGCCGACGATTGCGGTGTGGCGCAGCACAACGCGGTCGTTCTCGACAGCCTCGATCTGCGCCGCCGGGATGTCGACCAGAACATAGCGGTTGCCAAGCGTGCCGGCCCGCTCACGCAGCCGTTGCAGATTGGTCTGCAACTGACCAAGCCGAACCGGCGCCGACACGTTCATTGCCGCGAAAGTATATTTGCCCGTGGTTCCGTCGGCCGGCAAGCCGTGACGCAACTGGAAGCGCTTGAGCGCCGAGTCGACGTAAGAATCGAACGCTTCCGAGAGCCCGGCGCTCTGCGCCAGATCGCCCGATATCATCAAGCGCCTGCGCAGCGGCACCACATCGGGATCCTCGACGCCAAGCTGTAGCTTCTTGGTGTCTGGAACCTGCTCCCAGCCGCCTTGCGCGACGATATTCTGATACTGCATGATCGCCTGCTCGGTGAAGGACACCGTCTGCAGGCTGAAGATCGGCAGCGTCGAGGCAACCTTGCCGCCTTCGCTGGCACGCGCATCGAATTGGTCGTCCCAGTTGCCGCGGGCCGAGGATTTCAGGATATCCCCGATCACGTCCTGCGCACTGGCGCGGCCGGCGACCATAGCGGCTGCGAGCGCGGAGGCTCCTGAAAGGAAGAAACGGCGGCTGGTTCTCATGGACGTTCCAGACATTCTTGCTACAATTCCACTCACCGGGCGGTCTCGCCCGCACTCTAGAGTTGGCTTCTTAACAATTAGCCAACCATGGCCCGCATCACTTCGGTGTAAACCACATGGGAAGTGACTTGAGCACAGGACAAATGCACGGCTTTGGCCCCAGCATCACCCGCATCTTCGGTTCCATTGGAATATGGCGGCAACGTGGCTGTTGCTCGAATTTGGATCGGCCGGCCTGACGAAACGTAAAGACCGGTGCTTTTCGGCACCGGCCTTTGGTCCACTCCGCGGCAGCACTTCCGTAGTCCAGCTTCAGATCTAGATGCGGCGGATGCGATTACATCCGGTAGGCGATGGTATCGTTCCAGAACCGATCCAGGCGCTGCAGGGCGCGGTTCATCTGCTTGAACTCTTCCGTGTTGATACCGCCAACCTGCTCGATCGAACCGACATGGCGCTCGTAGAGGCCGGCGACGACTTCCGCCACCTCATTGCCCTTCGGCGTGAGCGAAACCCGCACCGAACGGCGGTCGATGCGCGAGCGCTGGTGGTTGATGAAGCCGAGATCGACCAGCTTCTTCAGATTGTAGGAGACATTCGAGCCGAGATAATAGCCGCGCGAGCGCAGTTCGCCGGCGGTCAGCTCCGAATTGCCGATGTTGAACAGAAGCAGCGCCTGGATGGCGTTGATGTCGGAGCGACCGTTACGGTCGAATTCGTCCTTGATCACATCAAGCAGACGGCGATGCAGCCGCTCGACCAGCTGCAGCGATTCCATGTACAGCGAACGGATCGCCTCGCGGCGGTCATCGGATACGTTGGCGGTCTTCGCCGCCGGACGCGAATTGATCATTGTCTTTGCCTCTCGTTTGTCGCCCGGTGATTTTTTGTTCTTCACCTTGATCGCGACACTATCGAATACTCATAAAATTCGACTTAAACGCCAAGGCTAACAAGAGCTTACCGGTAAGGGGTTTCGAAAGAGGCTTAACGGACGGTCACCCGAGCAAGGATAATTAACCTAAAGATTTAGCCAACGATCCTGGCCGGAATTGCTATCGCCGGGGTTGCCGCTTCTGGATCCAGATCACCACGCGGAACACTATGTAGAGCAGCGCCACCGCAAGGTGCGAGGCGACGATCAGCGGCCGGTGGCCGAACAGCTCGGGGAAGCCGGCATACATGACGCTCTCGGTCACCGCGCAGATGAACCAGATCACCGGCCCCCAGGACGCCAGCATCCAGAGGCCGGCGGCAGCGAACGGAAAAAACACCGCCAGCACCACCGCCGCCACCTGCCAGTGCACCGGCATCAGGTCGAAGCGCCACAACGGACCGGGGTAAAAGCCGATCAGCCGGATCCAGTACAAGATGCCGAACAGCAGACAGTAGCCGGCGATGACGCGCTGGAACCAGGCGAAGATGACCTCGATCGTCGAGGGCTGCAGCACCACGCGTCTCGAGGCGACCTCGCTCACAACTTCAGTTCCCGTTCGCCGAGCGATGCGAAATAGGCGTCGACGTTGGCGGCGCTGACGTCATCGATACCTGCCGGCCGCCATTGCGGCGTCGAGCCTTTATCGATGATGGCGGCGCGGATACCTTCATAGAAGTCGTGCCCGGCAAGCATGCGGTTGAGGATACGGAACTCCATTTTCATGCACTCGTCCATCGACAACGTCTGCCCGGCGCTAATCTGGCGCCATGCAACATGCAGGCTGGTCGGTGAACGTGTGCGGATGGTGGCCAGCGTCTTTGCCGCGAACTCGTCGGCAGCGGCTGCCCGCTCCAGACTGGCGACGATATCGGCCAGCGACGGCTGCGCGAAATGCCGGGCGATGGCTTTCAGCGTCGGCCTGTCGGTCTCGCGCCTGGCCGGGACGAAGCAGCCGCGCAGCACCGATTCCGGGTCGCCGCTTTCCGCCAGACGGTCGAGGAAGCCGGCCTGGTCCTCCGCCTTGATCGTATGGGTGGCGAGGCCCGACCACAAAGCATCGCCATAGCGGATGCGGTTGCCGGTCAGCGCCAGATACATGCCGAAGCTGCCGCCGAGATCCGGCAACAGATGGCTGGCGCCGACATCCGGGAAAAAGCCGATGCCGACCTCGGGCATGGCAAACTGGGCGTTCTCGGTCAGCACTCGCTGCGAACCATGGAAGGAGATACCTACGCCGCCGCCCATGACGATGCCGTCGATCACCGCGACATAGGGTTTCTTGAAGCGGGCGATGCGGGCGTTCAGCCGGTATTCATCGGCGAAGAAATCGACCGGAGGCCTTCCTGCGCGGCCGGCTTCGTAGATGTGGAGGATGTCGCCGCCCGCCGAAAATGCCCTGCCCTCGGCCTTGACGACGACAACGTCGACGCCGTCGTCGCGCTCCCAACTGCGCAGCGCCTTGTCCAGCGCCTTGACCATGCGGTGGGTTACGGCATTGAGCGCCTGCGGCCGCGTCAGCGTGACGACGCCAGCCCTGCCCAATCTTTCGAAGCGAATCTCGTCGCCTCCGCCAAAATCCATCGCCAGAGAATCCCTCCCCGCGCCCGCCGGGAGTGAAGTGCTAAAGCGTGGCGCATGGCCGCGTCAATGGCGGCGGCCAATCCGCTGCATGGTCGTCGGCGTCACCCAGTGCTAATGCTGGCGCTTTGAACCGGAAGGTTGAACCATGCCTTGGTTGCCGCGCCTTGCTGTTGTGGTGGTCGGCCTGATCGCTGCGAACACTCCTCCCGTATCGGCCGAAACCGTCGACGAACTCTATCAATCGCAGACCATCGTCACCGGCCAGGGCGAGGTCAACAGGCAGATCGGTTTCAAGGCCTGCCTCGATGCGGTGCTGGTTCGTGTGTCCGGCGATCAGCGGCTGCCGAAGAGAACTGAGATGGCGGCGCTGCGCGACAAGGCCGGCAGCTTCGTTGCCGAATTCCGCTATCGCGACCGTCTCGAAGGCATTCCGGTCCATGACGAACAGGGCACCCATGACCGGCCGCACGATCTCACTTGTCTGTACAGGCCTGACGTTATCGATCCGGTGCTTGCCACGCTCGGCAGCAAACCATGGCGTGGCGAGCGGCCACGCCTGGTAATTTTCCTGGCGGCGGAGCAAGGCACAAGGCAGTTCGTGCTGACCGCCGACGATGAGCGCGGGGCGGCGATGCGCGAATCGTTCGTCAATGCCACCGGTCCGCTGGTCATGCGGATTGTGTTTCCCGAAGCGTCGCTGCTGTCGGCCTCGAAGCTTAACGACCAGGCCCTGCGCCATGCCGATATCACGACGCTGGACCAGCTTGCCAGGAAGGCCGGAGCCGACCAGGCGCTCGCCGGCAGTATCGTCTGGAGCGACAAGGAACTGGGCTGGATAGCCGACTGGCGGCTTGCCTTGAATGGCAAGAGCTACAATTGGCAAGTGCGCGGCGTCAGCTTCGACGAGGCATTCCGCGTCGCCATGCGGGGTGCTGCGCAGATCCTGTCGGGCAATGGCCAACCAGAATAGCGCCCGACAGGACCGCTGGCGCAATCGTGTCGCATTGGTCAGCAGCGGAGGCTCGTGGTAAAAGCCGCCCGATCCGGAGTTTTTGCGATGAACAAATTCACCCCTGCAAAGCCTGCCGGCGCGCGCAGCGTCGACGAGATCACCGGCAGCCGGCGGCTGCGGCGCATGCGCAAGGCCGATTGGTCGCGCCGCCTTGTCCAGGAGAACCGGCTGTCGGTCGACGATCTGATATGGCCGATCTTCGTCGTCGACGGCAGACAAGTGCGCGAACCGATCGTCGCCATGCCCGGCGTGTTCCGCCTGTCGCTAGACCTCGCCGTCAAGGAGGCTGAGCGCGCGGCCAAGCTTGGTATTCCGGCGATCGCCACTTTCCCCAATGTGGAGCTCGGCCTGCGCGATCAGACCGGTTCGCATATCCTCGATCCGGAAAACATCATCAACCGTGCCACCCGCGCCATCAAGCACGCGGTGCCGGAGATCGGCATCATCACCGACGCCGCGCTTGACCCTTTCACCTCCCATGGCCATGACGGCATCTTGCGCGAGGGCATTATCGTCAATGATGAAACGGTGGAGCAGGTGACGGCGGCGGCAGTCATCCAGGCGGCGGCGGGGGCCGACATCATTGCCCCCTCGGACATGATGGACGGCCGGATCGGTGCCATCCGCGATGCGCTCGACGCCAATGGATTTCAGGATGTGGCGATCATGTCCTATGCGACCAAGTTCGCATCCGCCTTTTACGGCCCCTATCGTGAGGCGGTCGGCACCGCCGGCCTGCTCAAGGGCGACAAGAAGACCTATTACATCGACCACGCCAATTCCGACGAAGCGGTGCGCGAGGCCGAGCAGGATCTCGCCGAGGGCGCCGACATGCTGATGGTCAAGCCCGGCCTGCCCTATCTCGACATCATCCGGCGGCTGAAGGACGAGTTGCAGATGCCGACCTTCGCCTATCAGGTCTCGGGCGAATATTCGATGATCAAGGCCGCCGCCGCCAATGGCTGGATCGATGGCGAAAAGGCGATGCTGGAATCGCTGCTCGCCTTCAAGCGCGCCGGCTGCGACGGGATTCTCACCTACTTTGCGCCCGAAGTGGCGGCGATGCTCAAGGGGTGATGCGCCTTTGTAGCGTCTGCATCGAGTAGTGTTCGTTCGTCCAAAGCGCGACATGGAACGCCGCAGGACATCGCTTCAAGTTTACGCTGCCCCTCGTTGCCCTGCCGGGCATTTCTCCCCGTAAAGTGGCAGGGAGAAAGACGCGTTCGTAAAAGATTTCACCAATCTCCAGCGTTGCAAAAACATCGACGTTGCGGCCAGCCCCTTCTCCCCGTCACTATACAGGGAGAAGCTGCCGGCGGCGCCGACATTGAGATTGGTTATTCCAACATGATTTGGAAGCGACTGCCCCGCCGGCGATTCAAAATACCGCTTGCAAAATGCAATCAGTTAAGCTACCCCGATAACTGCTTGCATCTCACAATTGGTTATCGAGGAGGCTCTCATGTCCAAACTTCGCGTCAGCGCTTTCACCTTGTCGATCGACGGCTTCGGCGCCGGTCCCGACCAAGACCTGAAGAACCCGCTGGGTGTTGGCGGGGAAGCCCTGCACGAATGGATGTTCGGCACCCGCACCTTCCGCAAGATGGTCCTCGGCAAGGATGGCGGGACCACGGACACTGACGAGGCGTTCGCGGCACGCAGCTTCGAAAATGTCGGCGCATGGATCCTCGGCCGCAACATGTTTGGGCCGATCCGCGGCGAATGGCCGGATGACAGCTGGAAAGGCTGGTGGGGTGACAACCCACCCTACCACGTGCCGGTCTTCGTGCTCACGCACCATGCGCGTGATCCCATTGTCATGGAGGGCGGCACGACCTTCTATTTCGTGACCGACGGCATCCACTCAGCGCTGGAGAAGGCGAAAGCAGTGGCTGACGGCAAGGATGTACGGCTGGGCGGTGGCGTTTCTGCGATCCGGCAATATCTCAAGGAAAAGCTCATCGACGAAATGCATCTGGCGATCTCACCGGTCCTGCTAGGCGCCGGCGAGAGCCTTTTTGCCGGCATCGACATGCCCAAGCTCGGCTATCGCTGCAGCGAGCAGGTCGCGACGCCGAAGGCCACGCATGTCATCATCGAGCGCACCTAGCTTGTTGCAGGGCGCCGCCATGGAGGCGGCGCCCTCCTCGCCGCTTTAGTCAGTACTTCTCCGGCACATACAGTTCGCGCGGCAGTACCTGGCGCTCGTATTCGGGATTGAAGACGCGCTCCGGCAGTGTGATCTCTTCGTGCGGCACCTCCTCATAGGGCATCTGCTTGAGGAGATGGTCGATGCAGTTCAGCCGTGCCCGCTTCTTGTCGTTGCCCTCGACGATGAACCACGGGGCTTCCGGGATATTGGTGCGGGCGAACGTTTCTTCCTTGGCCTTGGTGTACTGCTCCCAGCGCACGCGCGACTGGAGGTCCATCGGCGACAGTTTCCATTGCTTCATCGGGTCATGGATGCGCATCAAAAAGCGCATCTGCTGCTCCTCGTCAGTGATCGAAAACCAGTATTTGACAAGCGTAATGCCTGAGCGGACCAGCATGCGTTCGAAATCCGGAACGTCGCGGAAGAACTCCTCGACCTGATCCGGCTGGGCAAAGCCCATTACCCGCTCGACGCCGGAGCGGTTGTACCAAGAGCGGTCGAACAGCACGATCTCGCCGCCGGCCGGCAGATGCGGAACGTAGCGCTGGAAATACCATTGCGACTTCTCGCGCTCGGTCGGCGCCGGAAGTGCTGCGACGCGGCAGATGCGCGGATTAAGCATCTGGGTGATGCGCTTGATAACACCACCCTTGCCCGCCGAGTCGCGGCCCTCGAAAACCACGACGAGCTTCTTCTTGTGATAGGCGACCCAGGATTGCAGCTTGATCAATTCGGATTGCAGCGTGATGAGATCGCGAAAATACTGCAGGCGGTCGATCGATGGCGGATGTGGATTCTTGTAGATTTTGGCGATCTCCATCGACAGCACCGGCTCCGAGATTTCCAGCTCATAATCTTCGTCGAGCGTGTCGGCGAGTTCCGCTTCCAGCCAGTCCCTGGCCGGGGAATTCTGTTTTATCTCGGTCATTTGCGCTGCTCCGCTTACAGGCCTTGCCGGCCGCTGTCAGGCGCTCTGCCGCCCGGCCCGGCGGCCGGAAATCGAAGCGCTGGACCGATGTTAGTATAGGCCGGCAATGACGGTTTTATTGCAGCCACTACTGCGCTGGCTATGCGTTCAATCCGCAAGATGTGATCGAGCTTGCCCTGCGGGGCGGGCGACAAGCGGAACGAATTATCCTACAAATGCCCGGTTCACTGAGGGGCTGTCGTTTGCAACGCCCTTTCCCGATAAATCGTGAGGATACGACATGGAATACCGCACTCTCGGCCGTTCCGGGCTGAAGGTTTCGACCCTGACAATGGGCACCATGACATTCGGCGGCGGCGGCGCGTTTTCGGCGGTTGGCAAGACCGACCTCGACGAGGCGCGTCGGATGATCGACCTTTGCATCGATGCCGGCGTCAATGTCATCGACACCGCCAACGTCTATTCGAACGGGGTGTCGGAAGAGATCATCGGCGAGGCGCTCGGCGGCAAGCGCAAGGGCGACGTGTTGATCGCCTCCAAGGCGCGCATGCGGATCGGCAAAGGCCCCAATGATGAAGGCCTGTCGCGCTACCATTTGGTCCGCGAATGCGAAAGGAGCCTTAAGCGGCTCAGGACGGATGTCATCGACATCTATTTCCTGCACGAGTGGGATGGCCTGACACCGCTCGAGGAAACCATCGCCGCGCTCGACACGCTGGTCGCGCAGGGCAAGGTCCGCTATGTCGGCTGTTCCAATTATTCCGGCTGGCAGGTGATGAAGGGGCTTGGCATCAGCGATCATCATCACCAGCCGCGCTTCGTCACCCAGCAGATCCACTACACGCTGGAAGCGCGCGAGGCCGAGTATGAATTGTTGCCGATCTCGGTCGACCAGGGGCTCGGCGTGCTGGTCTGGAGCCCGCTTGCCGGCGGGTTGCTGTCCGGCAAATACCACCGTGACCAGCCGACCGCCCGCCAGCTCAGCGGCTGGTCGGAACCGCCGATCCGCGACGAGGACCGGCTGTGGCGGATCGTCGACGTGCTGATCGATATCGGCAAGAACCACGGCGTGTCGGCAGCGCAGGTGGCGCTTGCCTGGCTACTCGGCCGGCCCGCCGTCAGCTCATTGGTGATCGGCGGACGAACCGAAGCGCATTTCAAAGACAATATCGCCGCTGCAAGCCTGGTGCTTGGCGATGAGGAGCGCACACGCCTCGATGCGGTCAGCAGGCCGCCCGTGCTCTATCCCTACTGGCACCAGCAGTTCACCGCAAAGGACCGGTTCGGTCCGGCCGATCTCGTCCTCGACCGCGACGGCGCCTGAAAAGCCGGGCTCTCCGGACTGCGCGGAGATATGGAGCCCGATCGTGCCTTGCGCTGTTGTGTTTGCGGTCCAATGCTCCTAGGCAAAGGCCAAGCACAATGAAAGGAAACGATATGGCACGAGCACCGAACTACGGTCAGGAACGCAAGGAACGCGACCGGCAGAAGGCTGCCAAGAAGGCGGAAAAGCAGGCTGCCAAGGTCGCAGCCAAGGAGCGATCGAAGCCCGAGGGCGAGAGAGAGTCCCAAACCAAAACCGAAACGGCCGAGTGATGACGCCCGGCCTGTCAGGCGGTCCGCGCCTCGGTCAAATCCCGCTATGCCTCAGGCGGGCGCCTTGTCGCTGACGAAGACGTTCACTTCACGAGCGGCGGCAATGAAGGCCCGTCTTGCGTTCATGGCCGGCTTGTCGCCGGCCAGCGCATCATGACAGGCTTGCAACGCTTCGCGGTGCTTGGGGCTGCGCTTGCCGGGCCAATTGTTGAGGAGGTAGTCGGAAGCCTCGCGGGCCGTACGCAAGAGCTGATTGCTTCCCGCCGCGCCCTTGACGGTCACGGGTGTGTCAAATCGGTTGTTTTCCATCGCTGCTCTTACGCCATCGGCATTTGCGAAGCGAGACCGAAAGTAGCATTCTTCGCTCATCTGCTCTTTTCGTGATCAATGGCAGCCGATCCTCACTCAAGCGACGACCGCAAATCCCCGGGCGCGCAGGCCGCGCCGGTCGTTGCGCAGCGAGGTCACCAGCCGGTCGCGGCTGCCGATGATATGGGCCGAAAGCAGGCGGGCGGCGCTATCGGCATCGCCGGCCCGCACCGCCGACAGAATGGCATGGTGTTCGGCCCAGGCACGGCCAAGCGCTGCCTCGTCGCGAACCTCGAGCCAGCGGGCGCGCGACAGGCGCGTCATCGCATCGCGAACCGCTCTGAACAGGAACTCGTTGCCGGATAGACGTGCCAGCTCGATATGAAAATCCCTGCCGACGCGATGCCATTCCTCGCGCGGCGTCTTGTCGTCGCAAGAATCGAGCATCGCCTCGATGATTTCGACGGCACTTCTGTCCTGCAAGGTGCAAGTTAGTCTGAGTGCCGCGACCTCGACCGCCTCGCGATAGACGGCGATCTGCTCGAGTTCAGCAAGATTGATGGGCGAGACCGTCCAGCCGCGGCCGTCGCGGCAGATCAGGCCTTCAGTCTCGAGCCGCAGCAATGCCGCCCTGACCGGCGTGCGCGATGCGCCGAAGCGGCTTTCGACCCAGCGCTCCGTCAGCCGCTCGCCGGGACCGATCTCGAGCCCGAGGATCATCTCGCGAAGCTGCTTTTCGACGTTCTGCATCTGCGACATTGGCGTTCCGTTCAGGTCATTTGTTCCGGCAATCGGATCACTGGCCGGCGTTGGCCGATCACGCCGGCCTTTGTCGATCATGTTTGAGAGGCCCGCATTGACAGCGACGGGGCTTGCGTTCATGACAGATACCAGCTTGGTATCCCAAATTGGTATCCGTAGCAAGCTTCATGCAAGCTGGCCGGACAGGACATGACATGCCGCAAGACGCCGCCCTCGCCATGCAAGGCACGCACAACGTCCACTGGCGCCGCAATCTCGCCGTGTGTTTTGCCGGCTCGTTCAGCACGCTTGTAGCGATGACGCTGCTGTTGCCCTTCCTGCCGCTTTACGTCGAGCAGCTGGGCGCCGAGGGCCATGCGGCGATCGTGCAGTGGTCGGGCATCGCCTACGGCGCCACCTTCCTTGCTGCCGCGCTGGTCGCGCCCCTGTGGGGGCGGCTAGGCGACCGCTACGGCCGCAAACTGATGCTGGTGCGAGCCAGTTTCGGCATGGCGCTGTGTATGTCGCTGACCGGCATGGTGCAGACCGTCTGGCAATTGGTGCTCTTGCGCCTGCTGATCGGCTTTGCCGGCGGCTATTCTTCGGGCTCGACCATCCTGGTTGCCATGCAGACGCCGAAGGATCGCTCCGGCTGGGCGCTGGGCGTGCTGTCGGCCGGAATCACGGCCGGTGCCCTGGTCGGTCCGCTGCTTGGCGGCGCGCTGCCGCCGCTGATTGGCATCCGCGCCACATTCCTGCTCGCCGGCGGCGTCATTTTCCTGGCTTTTCTGGCAACCACCTTGCTGATCAAGGAGGCCCCTCGCCCGGTTGCCGCCAAGGCCGCGTCAGAAGAAAAAGTGAAAGACGGCTGGTCGCAGATTCCCGACAAGCGCCCCGTCGTCGCCATGCTGGCGACCGGCATGCTGTTGAGTTTCGCCACCATGTCGATCGAGCCGATCATCACCGTCTATGTCCAGCAGCTCATCGAAGATCAGAGCCAGGTCACGCTGGTCTCCGGCATCGTCATGTCCGCGGCAGCGCTCGGCGCCATCCTGTCGGCGTCGCGGCTCGGCAAGCTCGCCGACCGTATCGGCCACTGGAACGTCATCGTTGCCGCACTCGCCGTCTCGGCGCTGCTGCTGATCCCGCAGGCCTTCGTTACCCAGGGCTGGCAACTCGTCGGCCTGCGTTTCCTGATGGGCCTGGCGCTTGGCGGTCTTTTGCCCTGCATCACCAGCGTCATCCGCCACAATGTGCCCGACGGGGTCGGCGGCAACGTACTGGGCTTGTCGATCTCGGCGCAATATGTCGGGCAGGTCGCCGGACCGTTGCTCGGCGGCTTCGCCGGCGGCCATTTCGGTATGCGCTCGGTGTTTCTCGGCACATCCATTCTGATGGCGGGCGGAGCGGCCTATAACTGGCTGGTCCAGTCGCGCCGCGAACGCGACATGCTGGCGGAAGCCGGCAAATCCTGACACGGTTCGCGGCACTATCTCAGGCGGTCGCCAGGAATCACGGAGGCGTGGAAATGAGCACGGATGAACACGCGGCAGGCGGCCGCATTCTGGTTCTTGCCGGCGGCCTATGCGGCGCAACCGGCGTGGCGCTTTCGGCGGCGGCGGCACATCTCGGCGGCGCTTTCGTCGGTACGGCCGCATCCTTCCTGCTCTTGCATGCGCCGGTCTTCCTTACCGTCGGGCTGCTCGGTGGCAATAGCATCCTGCGAACCGGAAGCCTCATCCTTCTCGTCGGGCTTCTGCTATTCTCGGGAGATCTTTTGGCCCGCGACTTCCTTGGCTCGCGGCTGTTCCCGATGTCGGCGCCGATCGGCGGCACGTTGCTCATCGGCGGCTGGCTGATGATGGCCGCCTCGGCGCTGGTGCGCCCGCGCCGCCATTGATGCGGCAACCAATGGCGGCCGCTGCTCCTTCGCCAGCCGCCCTCGATCCACGAGCTCTGTCTTGCCAGCTCAGTCTCGCGGACGTTCGGGCCGGACTTGGCCATCGCTGTTGGTCGTCTTGACTACACGCCGCCGCTCCGGCCGTTCGGTGGCCGGCGAGATGCCCCAATAATTGCGATAGATGTCTTCGAACAGATGCTTGATCGGGTGCATGGCTTAATCTCCTCTAGTTTTTTGAATCGATCCAATCAGCGGGCACAAAAATAGGCCACCGATCAGCTCCGCTTGCGTCCTACGAGGAAACCCAGGTCGCGAATCCACGGACCGGTCCTGTCTCGCCGCTTCCGGGCCTCCGCGCTCGAACGGATGCTCCAGTCGTTCCGGTAAATGTCCTCGAACAGATAATTGACGGGGTGCATGGCGCTCTCCTCTTGTATCGATCCAATCTGGGGACGAAAAACGCTCTTGGATCGATTCAAAGAATACGCATCGCACCACAAATGTCAAGCAAAAATTTGAATCGATCCAACGAAGGTGTTAGGTAGTCGGCGATACTGTTGGACCGGAGTCCCGGAGACAAACAAATGGCATCACTCACCGAAGGCAGGAGGCCCATCCGGCTGGCGGACATCGCCAAAGCCGCGGGCGTATCACACGGCACCGCCTCCAATGTCTTCAGCCGTCCCGAAATCGTGCGTGAGGAAGTCCGCGAGCGCGTCAAGGCGGCGGCCGAGGCGCTGGGCTACGCCGGCCCCGATCCAAAGGGCCGCCTGCTGCGCGCCGGCAAGGTCAATGCGATCGGCGTCGCCACAACCGAGCCGCTGTCCTATTTCTTCGACGACCCGTTTGCGCGCGTGATGATGGCCGGCATCTCGGAGGCATGCGACGCCACCGGCGCGGGAATAGCCCTCGTGTCGGCCGGCAACGAGGAAAAACTTGCCTGGAATATCCAGAGCGCCCTGGTCGACGGCTTCATCCTTTTCTGCATCGAGGGCGGTCCGCGCCTCGTCGAGCTGACGCGCGAACGCAAGCTCCCCTTCGTCGCGCTCGAGCTCGGCTCGCAGGACGCCACGGTCTCCGCGATCGGCGTCGACAATGTTGCCGGCGGCCGGCTCGCGGCGCGCCATCTGGCGGAACTTGGACATCGCCGCTTCGCCGTGCTGTCGCTGGCCTTCGCCGACGACAGCACCGGACTTGTCTCGCCCGAGCAGGTCCGGACCGCAGTCTATACAGGAACCCGTGACCGCCTCCTCGGCTATCTCGAAGAGCTTTCCCGGTTCGGCGTCGATACCGCCAAGGTGCCGGTCTACGAGACTGAAAACGATGAGGCCAGCACAAGGGCCGGCCTCGAAACCCTCTTCGCCTCGGCAGAACCGCCGACCGCCATCCTGGCGATGTCGGACCGGGTCGCGATGGAAGCATTGGAATGGCTCAGCGCGCGGGGCATCGCGGTTCCTCGCGATGTTTCCGTCGTCGGCTTCGACGGCGTGCCTGAAGCCGCAATTTGCGAGCCTCCGCTCACCACCATCGCCCAGCCGATCGCCGAGATCGGCCGCCGGGCAGCGCGAAGAATCCTCGACTTCGACGGCACGGTGCGGCGAGAAACGCTCGGCGTCGAACTTGTCGTCAGGGCGTCGTCCGGGCCGCCGCCAGGCACAGGTTGACTGGGCAGATCGGCTCCAAATCTTATCGATTGGCCGCCATGGGACCGATGCCAAAGGATGGACGGACCGGCGGCGCCTCGTTGCGGACCGGCTTGCCCTTGCCGGACCAGCCGATAGCGGACAGCCATTCCAGATAGAAGGCGAGCGCGAACTGCATGGCGATGCCGGCGGCGAGCAGCAGACTGTCATAGGCAAAGCCGCCCGGGTTGACCAGCTTCATCACCTGCGCCGCCATGGCAATCACCGTGCCGGCAATGAAAACCGGCAGCGAGCGTTTGCCCAATATGGCGAGCGGATTGTCGCGGCCGGTGCGGAACAGGTTCGAGACGAAAGGCAAGGCGACGACTAGGTAGCTCATCGCCAGGATGTGCAGCAGCCGCGGCAACGACAGGAACGTCTTGTCGAAACCGGTCAGCACCACTGGCAGGTCGAGCCACGACACATGCCCCCACAGCGGGCTGTGCACCCAGACGAGCGCCGTCAGCACATAGGCGGCGGCCGCGCCGACCAGCCAGCGATTGACAGGTATGGTGCCGCCGCGCCGCACATGCAACACGCTGGCCATGCCGATATTGAACAGCAATTGCCATGACAGCGGATTGAGGAACCAGAAGCCGGGCTCCGGGTAGTTCGGCGGCGCGATCTGGTAGATTCCGGCAATCAGCCAAAGGGCTGCGGATACTGCGAGCGCCGCCAGTGGCCGGTAGCTGATGAACAGCAGGAAGACCGGAGCCATCAACAGCAGCGCCGCATAGACCGGCAGTATGTTGTTGTAACCGAGCTGATGGCCGAGCGTGACGATGCCGACCAGGACTTGTGGCGGGTTCCTGACGAGCGGCTCGATGTTGATCAGCGTCAGAAGATCCGGCCGTTTCGCAAACACCGCCGCGGCGCAGAAGATGGCCATCACCACCATCGTCGTGACGATGTGGGTGACATAGAGCACACCGGCGCGGCGCCACATTTTCAGCGTTGCAATCAGCCGGTTTCCCGGCTGGAACTTAGTACCGTAGGCGAGAGCGACGGACATGCCGGAGATCAGCACGAAGGCCTCGGCCGCATCTGAAAACCCGAAATTCTTGTAGGTCAGGGTTTCGAAAACGGTGCCCGGCACGTGGTCGACGAATATGGTCAGGAGGGCGAGAGCCCGGAACACATCAATACGCGTATCGCGTTCCGGCGAAACTGGCATGGTCATCGATAAAAGGCCTTAAAGCTGGTTGTTCATGCCCGGCATGCGATCCCTCGGGCGACCACCCGGCGCACACTGCTTCGATCTCCCCCGCGGGGATTATATCGGCAAAGAAACGGACTGAAATGCGCCCGGTTCAATCAACTTTCGCGGAGCTTGAAAATATTCCGTTTTGAAGCCGGCAAATTAACGAAAGTAACGCGGAATCAAAAGGATGTGACTATGGCCGAGGAGAGCCTCGAAGACGGTATTCTGCAGGAAAATTCAGGCTTTTTCTACCGGCTCCTTCGACCCGCCAACTTACCCGGCGACTGGCTGTTCCTGTTGCATGGATCGGGTGTCGACGAGACGACCTTGCTGCCGCTTGGTCGGCAAATCGCGCCGCATGCGGCGCTGGTTACGGTCCGTGGCCGCATCCCTCAGGAGGACGGTTTCCGCTGGTTCACGCGAATCACCCCGACGCGATTCGAGCAGGCAAGTATCCGCGCGGAGGCAGATGCGTTTGCAGGCTTCGTCGCCGGCGTCGCGAAGCGCCACAGCCCCGATCTCCGCCGCGCGACCTTTCTCGGGTATTCGAACGGCGCCAATCTGGTTTCAAGCGTCATGCTGCTGCATCCGGGCCTCATCGAGCGCGCTGCATTGCTGCGCCCCATGCCGGTGCTCGACGAGGTGCCGCCGGCCGACCTGTCGAAGGCGCGGGCTCTGATCGTCGCCGGCGCCGCCGACCTGACCTACGCGCCATTCGCGCCGGTGTTGGCCGCTCTACTGAGCTCGCATGGCGCCAAAGTCGAGACCCACACCATTGCCTCCGGCCATGAAATCGGCGACGCGGATGCTGAAATCGTCAGGCAGTGGCTGGCGGGGTCAGGCAACCGCTGAACGAGCGGATTGAGCGCACGCACAACGCGGGCCCGACCATCGAATGTCAGTGTGCGGCGGGCTGGAATAGCTCGATCACATTGCCGGACGGGTCTTCGAGCAGGGTCTGCGAGCCGCCGACGCCATTGATGATATCGTTGCGGAAGGCGAGCCCGGCCCTTCAGGCGCGCAACCTCTTGCTTCAGATCCGGCACCACCAGCAGGATGCGGTTCCACCCTCCCGGCACCGGCCGGCGGCCATCCGGCATCGCCCGTGCGCCCGAGCTCTCCGGCCCGCTCAGCAGAAGCCGCAGATCGCCGCGCGTGACCGAGCAGAAAGCCGGCCGCGCATCCCGTTCAATGGCAAAGCCCAGATGCTTCACGTAGAAATCGATGGAAGCGGCGACATCGTCGACAATATAGCGAACACTGACGGGCGTCATGAGCGGGGACCTTTCAGTTCGAGTAGAACGTTTTATTAAAGGCTGCTCATCATCGGCAACGCCCCGGCAGCACTACGACGCCGCCGACACACTATGACCGTCGGTTCGCCAGGGAATCAGGGCAAGCAGACCAGCACTGCCGACCACGGCGAAGACAGCGCCGTAGATGAACACCGCCTCATGGCTTACACGATCCCAGAGCTGTCCGGCGACAACGCTTGCCGCGAGTTCCAGCAGGCCGACCGTGGTGCTGTACCAGCCGATGCCGCTGGCACGCAGCTCTTGCGGCACGAAGTCCGAGGCGAATGCCTTGCCGACTGAGCGGAAGATGCCTTGATAGAACCCGTAGAAGGCAAAAAGCAGCCCGATCAGATAGATGTTCCGGGTCAAGACGAAGCCGAGATAGGCGATCAGGAAGATGACGAAGGACGACAGTAACACGCCCTTGCGGCCGAAGCGGTCCGATAGAAAGCCGGCCGGGTAGGAAATCAGCGCCGCAACGAGATTGAAGCCTGCGTAGATAAGAATGGTTGCCTCCAAAGAGGCACCGATATCCTGTGTTTGCAGAATCAGAAATGCATTGCTCGAATTGCCGATGCCGAAGAGAGCTGTCACCAAGAGATAGATCCAATAGGCTTTGGGAAACTGCCGCAGATTGACGTCGATCTTGGCCTTTGCGGCTACGGCCAGTGGCTGCTCGTGCACCAACACCACCATGAGGAAGGCGAGCCGGGAATGAGCGCGAGATAGAAGATCCAGCGGATATCGACTTTGAGCGCGATGAGAAGCAGCACCGCGAGCAGTGGCCCCAGAAACGCTCCCAGATTGTCGCCAATGCCTTCTAGGCCGAATGCTTTGCCTCGGTGCTCGTCGGCCACGGACGAAGCAAGGAGCGCGTCGCGCGGAGCGGACCGGAAACCTGCAGCGAGCCGATCCACAAACCGCGCGCCCAGGACCATCGGCCACACTGTGGCCACGCCGATCAGCGGTTTGGCGATAGAGGCCAGAAAATAGCCAATGAGGGCTATCGGTTTCCGCTTCTGAAGCCTGTCCGAGAGCCAGCCCGAAAAACCTTGCACGATGTTCTGCGTCGCCTGGGCGATTCCGTCGACCAGACCGACGACGCTCCCGCTTGCGTGCAGGGTCTGGGTTAGGAAGATCGGCAGGATCGGATAAAGCATCTCGCTCGAAATGTCGGCAAACAGGCTCGCCAGCGCCAGAAGCACCGTGTTTCGGGAAATCCAGGCGAAGGTTTTCCTTGGCGCTGGCCCAGTCATTGCTTTGCCCTGTTCGGCAATCCGTTTGGCTGAAATGCAACGGCTACCATGTCGGTTGCAATGCGCCACTGCTGAGTGTCCTGCCCCATCCCGAAGGTCCGCGCAGCAAAACCGGTGCCCACGCGGTCCTTCGATTCGGGATCATGGTCTACGCCCGCCCCATGCGGTTCCAGGCGTCCAGCCCGGCGATCTTGTAGGCTTCGGCCAGCGTCGGATAGTTGAAGGTGTTGTTGACGAAGAAGTCGACGGTGCCGCCGAGATTGATGACCGCCTGGCCAATGTGGATGAGTTCGGTCGCGCCCTCGCCGACAATATGGGCGCCGAGCAGACGGCGTGTTTCGATCGAGAACAGAAGCTTCAGGAAGCCGGTGTTGACGCCCATGATGTGGCCGCGCGATGTCTCGCGGAACCGCGCCACGCCGACCTCGTAGGCGGCACCACTCTCACGCACCTGCTCCTCGGATTGCCCGACCGTGGAGATTTCCGGCACGGCGTAGATGCCGTAGGGAAAGGTTTCGGGCGGCGGCGGCAAGGGCACGCCGAAGGCATGGCAGGCGGCCACCCTGCCCTGCTCCATCGAGGTCGATGCCAGGCTCGGAAAACCGATGACGTCGCCGGCGGCATAGATGTTGGACGCGCTGGTCTGGAAGGTCTGCGGATCGACCTTGATGCGGCCTCTGGAATCGGACTCGATGCCGACCGTTTCCAAGCCCAGGCTGCCGACATTGCCGGTACGCCCTGCAGCATAAAGCACGATCTCGGAACGTATGGTGCGGCCGTCGGCCAGCATCACCTCGGCATAATCGGGTTTGGAGGCGATCTCCTTGACGGCGCTGCCCAAGCGGATGGTCATGCCGCGGTCGCGCATCTGATGGATGAAGTCGTCGACGATCTCGCGGTCGACGAAATCCAACATCGTGTTGCGCGGCTCAACCAGTGTCACCGGAACGTCGAGTGCCGAAAAGATTGTCGCATATTCGACGCCGATGACGCCGGCGCCGATCACCGTCAGCGTGCGCGGCAGGCGGTCGAGCTCCAGCATCTCATCGCTGTCGAAAATCCGTGTCTTGTCGAACGGCACGTCGTGCGGCCGGTGCGGCCGGGTGCCGACCGCGATCAGCGCATGGGCGAAGCCAACCTCGCTGTAGTCGCCGGTGTCGGTGGTCAGGCTGACCTTGTTGGGGCCGAGGAATTTTACCGCGGCGCGCGCACTCTTGACCGTGTTGCGCATGAACTGGTGCTGCAGCACCTCGACCTCATGGTCGAGCGTCTTGTGCAGGCGCTCGACCAGATCGCCGACCGAAATGTCCTGCTTGACGCGGTAGCCGCGTCCATAAAAGCCGCGCTCACGCCAGCCGGAGAGGTTGAGCACCGTCTCGCGCAACGTCTTCGACGGTATGGTCCCGGTATGCACCGAAACGCCGCCGAGACGCCGGCCTCTGTCGACCACCAGCACCGACTTGCCGAGCTTGGCCGACTGCACCGCGGCGCGGCGCCCGGATGGGCCGCTGCCGATGACCAGCATGTCGTAGTCCATGTCGCCCCGTCCCCTCGGCTCGGCACCTTTTGTTGCGCCGCAGCAAGCTAACGCCATCCGCGCCATGAATTCAACAAGTCAGACGACGCCGGGCACTCCGTCACCATATACGGCGGCGAATGGCTCGATCTTGATTCCGCCGCGAACCTTCACCATTTCATCAACACGCGGCCCGTGCATTAACCCGGGTTCGATTACGAGGAAGTGACATGAACGCTCGCGTTCTCGACGGCGATATCATCACCAGCAGGCTCGAAGACGTCCGCGCCTATGAAGGCGTGCGCACGCGGCGCATTCTCGCCTTCGTCATCGATTATTTCATCGTCGCGCTGCTCACCATTCCATTCGCGATCCTGGTGTTCCTGTTCGGGCTGTTGACGCTCGGCCTCGGCTGGATGCTGTTTTCCATACTCGTGCCGGCCGTCGCCATCCTCTACATCTGGAACACGCTCGGCAGTAAAGACCAGGCCACCACCGGCATGAAGATGATGGGCATCCGGCTCGACCGGCTCGACGGCAGCCCCATCGACGGGCTGACCGCCGTCGTGCATTCGGTGCTGTTTTGGGCCGGCAATGTCATCCTTTCGCCGCTGGTCCTGCTGGTGAGCCTGTTTTCCGACCGCAAGCGCACGCTGCACGACCTGCTGCTCGGCACAGTCGTCAGCCGCAGCGGCCGCTGAGCAGACTTTTGAAGCGCGGCCGCAGCCTTTGCGCACAAATGTGAAGACGTCCAATCAACCAGGCTTTCACAATCCTGTTGAATTTTTCGGCGTCCGCGCCAAAGGTAGAGCGATTCGCAGGAGTGTTTCCAAGGCTCGATGACGCAGCACCCGACCCAGTCGCCGCAGTTCTTTCTGACCGCGCCCTCGCCATGTCCCTATCTCGAGGGCCAGTTCGAGCGCAAGGTGTTCACACACCTGGTCGGCGACAAGGCCCCCGAGATGAACGATCTGTTGACGCAGGGCGGTTTCAGGCGGTCGCAGAACATCGCCTACAGGCCGGCCTGCGAGACCTGCCGCGCCTGTGTGTCGGTGCGCATCCTGGCGCAGGAATTCACCGCCAGCCGCAACTTGAAACGGGTCATACAGCATAATTCGGATCTGGTCGGCGCCATGCACGACGCCGAACCCTCCACCGAACAGTATTCGCTGTTCCGCAGCTATCTCGACGCCCGCCACCGCCGTGGCGGCATGTCAGACATGACCGTGCTCGATTACGCCATGATGGTCGAGGATACCCATGTCGACACCAAGGTCATCGAATACCGTCGCCGCGGACCTGACAGCTTCATCACCGGCAAGGGCCAGGGCGAGCTGATCGCCGTGGCGCTCACAGACAAGATGGCCGATGGCCTGTCGATGGTCTATTCCTACTTCAACCCGGACTTCGAGGACCGTTCGCTCGGCACCTTCATGATCCTCGACCACATCGCCCGCGCCAGGGCGATGGGCCTGCCCCATGTCTACCTGGGTTACTGGGTCAACGGCTCGCGCAAGATGAATTATAAGATGCGCTTCCAGCCGCAGGAGCATCTCGGCCCGAAAGGCTGGGAACGCTACAATCACGAAGCGGTTTCGCGCTGATCTTCGCTTTCGGTATTCACTCATAAATTGTTTCGAGGAGGATGCCGCTGGGCTTCCGGCCGAGCGGCTGGAAAACCGGGGTCAATTTTGCGCCTCCAAGCTGATCGCGAGAATTGCCGCATGTCTTCCCATAACGACCACCAGAGAGGCCTTCTGATCACCGCCATCGGCGGGCTGACGCTAACCGTCGACATTCCGCTGATCCGGCTCGCCGATGGCGAGGCATGGACGATCCTGCTGTTGCGCACCGGCACAACCTTCGTCTCCACACTTATCATCTGGGCCGTCTGGCGCTCGCTGAGCGCAAAGGCACCGCAGCTTGTGCCGGGCTGGTCAGGGCTCATCGTTGCCGGCCTCTACGGGCTCGGCTCGATCGCCTTCATCACCGGTGTCTACAATACCTCGACAGCCAACCTCGTTTTCATCCTGGCGTTCACCACCATGTTCGCGGCCGTTTTGTCGTGGCTGTTCCTGAAGGAGAGGCCACGGCCGCTGACGCTTGCAGCGCTGGCACTGATGATCGTCGGGGTGACGATCATTGTCGGCGATTCCGTTGGAACCGGACATCTCTTCGGCGACCTGATGGCGCTTTGCTCGGCTTTCATGATCGCCGCGGCCATCACCATCTCGCGCGCCAGCGGCAAGGATATGGGTTTCACGGCGCTGATCGGAGTGGTCCTGCCGCTGGCCGTCGCCACCCTGATGGTTTCCAAGGTGGGTTTTCACGTCAACGCGCCATGGTGGATCGTCTTCAACGGTGCCGTCATCATGCCGATCTCGTTCTTCTGCCTCGCCAACGGCCCGAAATACATCTCCGGGCCGGAGGTAGCGATGTTCTACCTGCTTGAAACCGTGCTGGCGCCGGTCTGGGTGTGGATGATCTTCGCCGAAACACCGTCGCGCAACAGCCTGATCGGCGGCGCGATCCTCATCATGACCTTGATCGGCCATTCGCTCTGGCAGTTGCACGAGGGGCGCAAGCGCCGCGCCACGTTTGCCGTCAGTTACCCGGCCTGATTCTTTTTCGCGGCGGCGCGTCCGGCGACAATTTCGATCTGCGGCGGTGCGTCATCGTGCTCCGCCGGTTCGGCGGCAGCGAGCTCATCGGTCAGTTCCACTTCGCGCAGCCATTCGCGCCAGATTGCGACCAGCAGGGCCATCAGCACCGGGCCGATGAACAGGCCGAGAAAGCCCATTGTCTTGACGCCGCCAATCAGGCCGAAAAAGGTTGGCAGGAAGGGCAGCTTTATCGGCCCGCCGACCAGCTTCGGGCGCAATGTCTTGTCGACGATGAAGAGTTCGACCGCGCCCCAGACGAACAGCGCCAGCCCGGCCATCGGCGAGCCGCTGGCGGCGAGATAGATCGACACCAGCGTGAAGGACAGCGGTGCGCCGCCGGGGATCAGCGCCATGATGCCGGTCAGCGCGCCGAGCGTCACCGGCGACGGCACGCCGGCCAACCAGTAAGCGACACCCAGCACCAGCCCTTCGCCGATGGCGATAACGGTCATGCCGGTCACCGTCGAGGAGATTGTCGCAGGCACCACGCGTGAGATCCGTTCCCATCTGGCCGGCAGGATGCGTTCGCCGAGGCGATCGACCTGTCCGGCGAAATGCTCGCCGTCGCGATAGGCGAAGAACAGCGCGATCATCATGAATAGCAGCGTCAGCAAAAGGCCGAAGGCGCTGCCGCCGGCGGCAAGCACGCCGCGATAGATGCTGCCGATATTGGCGCCACTGATCAGCTGGATCAGTTCGCCGATACCGCCGGGGTGGCCAACGTTGACCGTCCATTGTTCATTGAGCCATTCGCCCACCACGGGCATGGTGGCGATCCAGTGCGGCGTCGGCGCACCGTAGCGGTTGGTCTCGATCGCCCAGTTGACCCACTCGCGCACCTCATTGATGGCGTAGGTGCCGGCAAGCGCGATCGGCACCACCAGGAAGGTCAGGATGAACAAGATCGCAAGCGTCGCAGCGATGGTGCGGTTGCCGCCGACGCCGGCGAGCAGCCGCCGATAGAGCGGCCAGCTGGCGAAGGCGATCACCAGGGCGGCAAGGACCGGAAACAGGAAGCCGTGGAAGAAATAAACGCCGGCGGCAACGATCAGCACCAGGAGCCAGCGCGCCGCCGACAGCGGCGGAATGACAGCGGCCCTGAGCGGCGTCGACAGGCCAAACAGACGCTGCTGCCGCTCCGGCTTCTGGATCCTGACTTCCTTCAAGCGGCTACCTCTCCCTGGCCTATCGTATCGCTTATGCCCTGATATAGTGCAGCAATCGTGACGACATTCCAAATGTTTGGGTGGAGCTGCTAATCTCCCCCCTTGAGGGGGAGATTACCGCTTCACCCGAACTTGCCCGTGCGCGGAAAGCCCTTCGGCACCATGCGGCCGGCCGAGGCGCGGGCGCCGATCCATTCGGCAAGCTCGTC